>NZ_JBYTEP010000016.1:0-71253 GCF_058792015.1 Cellulomonas sp. EB106-03-03-XG116 | reverse complement strand
TCCCCCCCCCCCCCCCCCCCCCCCCCCCCCCCCCCCCCCCCCCCCCCGAGCCGGCCAGGGGGGCCAGGGCCGGGGGCTAGCTCGTGTACGCCCAGTGCCAGGGCTCGCGCGGGGTGTCCTCGACGAAGCCGTACCGGCCGCCGTTCGCGCGCATCCACGACTGTGCCGCGTCGTCCAGCTTCAGGTCGACCGCCATGCCCCAGCCGTGGTCGCTCGTCCCCGGCACCGCCGCGAGGCCGCCCTGCGAGTACAGGCCCTTGCGGGCGGCGACGTCGACCTGGGCCTCGTACGACCGGTAGGAGTCCGTGATGCCGATGGTCACGCCGTCGCGGGCGGCGTCGGCGATCAGGCTCTCGAGCGCGTCGGCCGCAGGGGCCCACAGCCGGTGGCCGGTGCCGCCGACCTCGTGCAGCGCGTCGGCGGGGATCTTCCCGTTGCCGTAGCCGGCGAGCGCGAGGGGCACGCCGTCGGCGTCCCGCGCGGTGCTGGTCGCGTCCGCGGCGGGGGTGCCGGTCGCGCCGGACCCGGTGGTGCCCGTGGCCGTCGACGCGTCGACGGCCTGCGCGAGCGCCTGCGCGAACGCGGTGCCGCTGGTGGTGGTCGTGGGCGTCGGCGCCAGCGACCCGATGGTCGCCTGGATGGCGGCGATGCGCTGGTTGATCGACGCGATGCCGTCGAGGCTCATGCGGTGCGGTTCCTCCCCCGGGGGTGCACCGTTCCCCATCGGCCGGAGGGGACCCGGTCTGAGGCGCGGGCCGCGATCTGCCGCGGGATCACGCGCCAGATCGCGACACGCGGGGTGCGGAACCGGGGCGTGTCGGTGGTCGTGCGTACCGTCGTGGCCATGAGGAGTCAGCGGCACGTGTGCATCTGGTTCGACGACGGCGACGGCGTTGAGCTCCTGTGCGCCTGCGGCACCCGCGCGGTCGCCGTGGTGGACGAGGAGACGGGCGAGCTGGTCGTCGTCGCGACGGTCGAGGAGCCCGCACCCCTGGCCGTCTCGGCCTGACCGGGACGGGGCGTCCGTCGCCCGTCAGCTCACCGGGACGGTGCGGCGCTCGGGCGTGAACGCGTAGAGCACCCCGTCGCGCTCGCCCACCCACCACTCCCCGCACATGACGGTGGCGTCCTGCTCCGCCTCGGCCGGCCACCAGTCGGCCGTGAGCGTCGAGACCGAGCGGAAGTCCGTCGGGTCCCCCTCCGCCGGGCGGGGTGCGAGGGGGTGCTCCGCCGACACCGGGACGCAGTCGTCCGGCAGGTCGGCCAGCGCGGCGCGCATGGTGACGATCCGCTCGTCCCCGCCCGGGCGCTGCTTGACCCGGACGTCGGTGGCGCCGTCGGGCGCCCACTCCGGGAGCGAGGCGTCGGCCTTCGCCTCCGCCCCCGTCGCGAACGTCGTGGCCCGCGGGTCGGGCTGCCGGCCGAGGGCGTTCGCGACCGCGCCGCCGCACGCGCTGAGCGAGAGGGCCGCCGCGGCGGCGAGCGTCAGCGCGCCGAGCAGCCGGCGCTCGGGCGTGCGCGGCGGGGTGCTGGTGAGCGGGGTGCCGTCCATGCCCTCGACGCTAGGGTCGGGGCCGCCGCGGGCGCGTCGGCTCGGGGGACGGTCGTGCCCGCCCGCCGGTCATCCCGCAGGCGGACCGGCGGGTCCGCCCGGGGGCGGTCCCGGACGTCAGGGCGGCGCCGGGGGCGCGGCCGGGGGAGCGGCGGGCGGCGCCTCCGGGGGCGGCGCGGGAGCCGGTCCCGCCGAGGGCACGATCGTCACCGTGGCGCCGGCGGTGGCGGTCCCGGACGGGCTCTGCCGGAGCACGGTGCCGGCCGGCGCCGGGTCCGGCACCGCCGCGGCGACCGACACCCGGAACCCGGCGCGCTGCAGCGCGGCCTGGGCCCCCGCCACCTCGCGCCCGACGACCCGGGGCACGGGCAGCTGCCTGCCCAGCACCTCGTCCTGCCCCGGGGGCGCGAAGCCGGGGACGGCCTGACCCTCCAGCGCCGGGATCATGAACGACTTCCAGATGGGGACCGCGACCGAGGACCCGAAGACGTTCCGGATGTACCGCCCGTTGATCGTGATGCGCTGCATGGGGAGCATCCGGTCCGCGAAGCCGACCCACACCGCGGTCGCCCGCAGCGGCGTGTAGCCGACGAACCAGGTGTGCTCGTTGTGGGACGTCGTCCCGGTCTTGCCGGCCGACGGGAACGGCGGCGGGTCGGTGGCCGCGGTCCCGCTCCACACGTTCTGCAGCGCGTAGGTCACGGCGTCCGCGACCCGCGGCTCCAGGGCGCCCGGCGTGCAGCCGCCCGGCGGCACGGGGAGCGCCTGGCCGTCGGTGTCCGTCACGGCGAGGATCGCCACCGGCACGCAGTAGGTCCCGCTGTTCGCGAACGCGGCGAACGCGGCCGCCATCGACAGCGGCGAGACCGAGTTCGACCCGAGCACGTTGGCGGGCAGCGGGTCGAAGGGGCCCTCGCCCGACGAGCCGCCGGGCTTGTGGATCCCCAGGGCGGTCGCGGTGTCGAACACCCCGCAGATGTCGATCTGCGAGGCCATCGCGATGTAGCCGGAGTTCACCGAGTTGCGGGTGGCGTCGAGGACGCTCATCACGCCGCCCGACCGCGGCCCCTCGGCGTTCGCGAACCGGTACTCCGTGCGCGGGTCGAGCCGGGTGCACGAGGTCCGGAACTCGCTGAACCGGTACGAGAACCGGGTGCCGTCCACCCGCTCCGACAGGCTGTGCCCCTCCTTCAGCCACTGGGCCAGCGTGAACGGCTTGAAGGTCGACCCCGGCGGGAACCCGCTGCCCCCGCCGTACGCGAAGTCGGTGCTGTAGTTGACGGCGGTCTCGCGGTCCCCGTGCTCCTCGGTGTTGTTGTAGCGGCGGTTCTGCGCCATCGAGGTGATCTTCCCGGTGCCGGGCTCGACCGTGACCAGCGCGGTCGCGACGCCGGACGGGTCGTCCGCGGGGACGCCGGTCTGCACGGCGGCGGCGGCGAGCGTCTGCTCCCGGGCGTCGAGGGTCGTCGTGATGGTCAGCCCGCCGCGGTACAGCCGGTCGACGCGCTCCGCCTCGGTGGCGCCGAACGCCGGGTCGTTCCGGATCACCTTGGTCACGTAGTCGCAGAAGTACCCGGAGCCGGGCACCGTGGTCTCCGCCGCCATGCAGCCGACCGGCCGGGTGTCGACGCGCAGCGTGTCCGCGATCGGCGTGGCGAGCCCCGTCGCCAGCTCGTCGGCGGTGAGGTACCCCTGCTCGTGCATCAGCCGGAGCACGAGGTCGCGCCGCTGCTGCGCCGTCTCCGGGTTACGCACCGGGTCGTAGGCCGTCGGGCTCTGGGTCACGCCCGCGATGGTGGCCGCCTCGAGGAAGGTCACCTCGGCGGCGGGCTTGCTGAAGTACCGGCGGGCCGCCGCCTCGACGCCGTAGGTGTTCACGCCGAACTGGGCGATGTTGAGGTAGGCCTCGAGGATCTGGTCCTTGGTCATCTCCTTCTCGAGCGCGATCGCGAGCTTGGCCTCGCGGAGCTTGCGGGCGTAGCCCTCGGGCCCGCTCGCCTCCCGCGCGGCCTCGGCCCCGGCGGGGTCGCCCGCGCGGACGGCCTGCTCGATCAGGACGTTCTTCACGTACTGCTGGGTGAGCGTGGAGGCGCCCTCGGTGCGCCCGGACGACTGCAGGTTGCGGACGAGCGCGCGGACCATGCCCTCCGGGTCGATGCCGCCGTGCTGGTAGAACCGCTTGTCCTCGATGGCGATCACGGCCTGCTTCAGCGGCTCGGCGACCGCCGTCAGCGGGACCACGACCCGGTTCTCCGCCCAGAAGGTCGCCAGGACGGTGGTGCCGTCGGACGCGAGGATCGTCGACCGCTCCGACAGCGGCTGCCGCTCGATCTCCGACGGCAGGTCCTCGAAGGCCTCGACCGCGAGGTCCGTGGTGCCGTTCGCGACGGCCACGGTCGGGAGCACCAGCGCCGCGGTGAGCACGCCGCCGAGCGCGGCGGTGAGGACGAACGCCAGCACCAGCGCGACCGCCCTCGTGACGGTCATGCGCCGGGCGGTTCGACCCCCGCCGGGTGCCATGTGCGCCACGGTAGGGGGTCGGCGCGCAGGTCGCGCCCGGGGACCGGGTGAGTTCATCCCCGCCGGGTGAGGGCGGGAGGAGGGGCGACGCGGCGTGGCGGGCCGGGTCGGGCGCACCGGCGTCGGGGGCGCCCGGGGAGGGCGCCCCCCCGGGCGTCAGAAGTCGCCGCCCCCGAAGTCGCCCCCGCCGAAGTCGCCGCCCCCGAAGTCCCCGCCGCCGACGTCGCCCCAGCCGCCGCCGTCGCCGCCCCAGCCGCCGCCGTCCGCGGAGACGTCCCCGCCGTCGGCGTACCCGTCCGCGCCGGCGTCGCCGCCCCCGTCGCCGCCCGCGTCCGCGCCGGCGTCGCCCTGGTCGGACAGGTCGAACAGGCTGTCCGCGATCGCGGTGCCGACGAACGCCCCGGCCACGCTGGCCAGCAGCGAGCCGGCGATCATGCCGCCCATCCCCATGCCGCCGCCGAGGCCCCCGCCGACGCCGCCGGAGCGGCCGAACGACCGCTCCAGGGTCCCCGGCTGGCGGATCTCGGCCCGGGTGGCCATCCGCGCGAGCGAGCGCGGGTCGTCGTCCGCGGCGCGCTCGGCGGGCGGGACCTCCGCGGCCAGGCCGTCGAGGACCTGCCGGCGCTGCTCCGGCGTGAGCCGGGCGAACGCCTCCGCGTGCGCCTGCTCGATCGTGTCCGGCGGGGCCGTGCGCAGCAGGTAGCGGTACCGCTCGATCGCCGCCCGGTCGGGGTCGGCCGGCGGTGCCGCGTCGGCCGGACGCGCGCCGTACGGCTGTCGGTACGGCTGCTCCCGCCTGGGCTCGCGGCCCAGCAGACGGTCCAGGAAGCCCATGGTCGTCCCCTCTCGTGGTCGTCCCCGGGTCGAACGCCCGTGTCGGCGCGCCGGTTCCTGCGCCGGCCCCACCGGCATCATCACCCGATTCTCGCGAGCCCACCCGATCGATCGGGTGGGCTCGTGAGAATCGGGTGGGAACCCGGCGCGGCCGCTGCCTACGCTGCCGGGGTGGCTGACGACGACGCACGCGCGGGGGCCGGGCTCGCGGACCCGACGCCCGCGCCCGCCGACCCCTCGCGGTTCCTGGTGCGCGGGCGGCTCGAGAACCTCCCCCGGCGCCGGGTGGACCGCGACCTCGTGCTCCGCTGGGTGGCGCAGGGGGCGCTGCCGCTCGAGGAGCCCGTCGGCGAGCGGGTGCTCACCGACCGGCTCGCGGGGCTGGCCCGGGACCCGGTGGGCCTGCGCCGCGAGCTCGTCGAGGCGGGCCTGGTCACCCGGACCCGCGACGGCGCGGAGTACTGGCGGACCCGCGTGACGGAGTTCGACCCGCTCTGACCCGGCCCGCCGGCTCGCGCCGCGTCGGGCTCGCCCGGGCCGCGCGAGGGCCGGTCCGCAGAGCCGCGTCAGGACAGCGCGGCGAACGCGTCCGCGACGGTCTCGTGCGGCGGCAGCACCCGGATCATCGTGGTGAGGGTCAGCACGTCGAGCACCTGCCCGGTGGGTCGCGCGATCGTGAGGTCGCCGCCGGCGGTGCGGGTCGCCCGCAGCCCCGCGATCAGCGCCCCGAGGCCGGAGGAGTCCAGGAAGGTCGTCTCCTCCAGGTCGACGACGAGCTTGGTGCGCCCCTGCTCGACGAGGTCGGCGACCACCGCGCGCAGCTCCGGGGCGTCGCCGGCGGTGAGCCGCCCCCGTGGCCGCAGGACCACCACGGGCCCCCCGATCCGCTGCACCGCGATCTCCACGTCCGCCCCTTCCGCCGCGCTCGCCCGGCGTGCGCCGGCCCGCCCCAGCCTAGGCAACCGCGGCGGGTGGCGCGGCACGCGTCCGGGGCGTGACCCGGCGCGCCCCGCGGCCGCACCCCCGCCTCACGCCTCCGGCCGCACCCGGGCCTCGTGCCGGGGCAGGGCGTCGTCGCCCAGGTCCGTCCGCCAGCCGCCGACGACGCGCAGCCCCGCCACGTCGAGGTGCGGGGCGATGATCTCGGCCAGCGGGGTCGGCCAGTCCGGCGCGCTCAGCCGCTCGCGGCCCAGCGGCTCGCCGTCGGCGTCCCGCACCGTGAGCGTCCACACCAGGTCGCCGTCCCCGGACGCGTCGGGCGAGTGGACCGTCACGGTCCGGGCCCGCGCGAGGGTCACGTCGTCGAGCGCCGCCAGGCGCGGCAGGTCCGAGTGGTGCGGCATCGTCGCCTCCCCGTCCGATGACGGCATCATGCGCGCGGCCCTCGCGGCCCGACCGCCGCCGCCCGGGTGAATCTGCGAGCATGGCCCGGGCGGGCCGCCGGGCCCTCCGGCCACCTGCTGCACCTGGGGGACTGCTTGACGGGCACCGCGCTCCGGGTCGTCGTGCTGGACGACGACCCCGACGTCGCCGCGTACACCGGGACCGTGCTCGAGCGCCGCGCGGGGTGCGAGGTGGTCGTGCTGCACGACGCCTCGGACATCGCCGGGACGCTGGCGCGGTTCGACCCGGACGTCGTGGTCACCGACATCGAGATGCCGGGGATGTCGGGGCTCGAGCTCGCCGGCCTCCTCCGCGAGCAGGCCCCGGACGTGGGCGTCGTGGTCATGACCGCGCACGTGTCGGTCGAGTACGCCGTGGGCGCCCTGCGCCAGAGCGCGGACGAGTTCCTCACGAAGCCGGTCGTCGCGTCCCAGCTGATCGAGGTGGTGCGCCGGCTGGGGGAGCGCCGCCGGGCGGCGCTCGCAGCCCGGCCGGTGGTGCTGGCAGTGGGCGCGCACCCGGACGACGTCGAGATCGGCGCCGGCGGGATCCTCGCGGCGCACCGGGCGGCCGGGGACGCGGTGGTGGTGCTCACGCTGTCCCGGGGCGCGCGCGGCGGCGACGTCGCGGACCGCGAGGACGAGTCCCGCGCCGCGGCCGCGCTGATCGGCGCCCGGCTGCTCCTGGAGGACCTGCCGGACACCCAGGTCCCGGTCGCGGGGCCCACCCTCGAGGTCCTCGAGCGCGTCGTCGACGAGGTGCGCCCCTCGGTCGTCTACACGCACAGCGCGAACGACCGGCACCAGGACCACCGCGCCGTGCACGACGCGACCATGGTCGCCACGCGCGGCATCGGCACGGTGGCCTGCTTCCAGAGCCCGTCGTCGACCGTCGACTACCGGCCGAACCGGTTCGTGACGATCGACGGCCACCTGGAGACCAAGCTGGCGATGCTGGCGTGCTTCGCGTCCCAGGTCGGCATCCGCGACTACCTGGAGCCGGACTTCGTGCGCGCGACGGCGCGGTACTGGTCCCGGTTCGGGTCCGGGCGCGCGGTGGAGCCGCTGGAGATCGTCCGGGACACCGCGTGACGTCCCGGGCCCGCGACCGCACCGTGCTGCTCAAGCACGCGCCCACGCTGCTCGCCGTCGGCATCGGCGGCGCGCTCGCGGCCGCGGCCCCCGGTGCCGTGGTGACCGACCGGGGCGCCGTGCTCGCGGGCGTGCTCGGCCTGGCGGCGGCGACCGTCCTCGCGGTCGTGGCCGCCCTCCGGCCGCCGGCCGCGACCCGCCGCGCGGTCGACGCCTGGGCCGCGGGCGACGGCTGGGTCGTCGTCGTGCCGCTGCTGTCCGTGCTGGCGGTCGGCGCGCTGCGGGCCGGGACCGGCGGGACCGGGTCGCTGCTCGGCGCGGTGCTGGTGCTGCCGGTGATCTGGATCGCGGCGGAGCCCGGGCGGTGGTCGGTCCTCCTGGCCGCCGGCGCCGCGTGCCTGGCGCTGCTGCTGCCGGCGCTCCCGGGGGTCGACGGCCATCCGGACGACCTGGCGTGGTGGCGCGCCGCGTTCGCGCCGGTCGTCTACGCGCTCGCGGCCCTGACGGTCAACGAGCTGGCGCGCCGCCTGCGCCGGCACCTGGCCCGGCTCCGGGACGCGGACCGGCTCACCCGCAGCGTGCTGGACGCCGTGACCGAGCAGGCCGTGGTCGGCACCGGCCCGGACGGGCTGGTCGACGTGTGGAACCCCGGCGCGGAGCGGCTGCTGGGCCGGACCGCCGCCGAGGCCCAGGGCGCGCTGCGGGCCGACGCCCTCGTGGCGCCCGCGGAGCTCCAGGAGCGCTGGCGGCAGGCGGGGACCACGACCCCGTTCGCGGCGCTGGTCGCGGACGTGGCGCCGGGCCGGCCGGAGGCGTCCGAATGGACCTGGCTGCGCGCGGACGGCTCGCCGGTGCCCGTGCAGGTGTCCACGACGGTGCGGCTCGACGACGCGGGCCGGCCGGTGGGCTACCTGTTCGTCGCGACGGACGCGACGGCCGTGCACGAGGCCGCTCGGCTGCAGGACCAGTTCACCGGCATGATCTCGCACGAGCTGCGCACCCCGGTCAGCGCGGTCGTGGGCCACCTGGACCTGCTGCGGGACGACCCGCTGACGCCGGACCAGCAGCGGTCGGTCGAGGTCGCCGAGCGGAACGCGGCGCGCCTGCTCCGCCTCGTCGACGACCTGCTGTTCACGGCCCGCGTCGACGCGGGCCGGTTCCCGCTGGCGCTCGCGGACGTCGACGTGGCGGAGGTGGCGCGCGCGGCCGTCGAGTCGGCGCGGCCGGCGGCGGACCGGGCCGGGGTGGCCCTGGTGCTCGACGTGCCGGAAGGGCCGGTGCCGCTCCGGGCCGACGCCGTCCGGCTGGCCCAGGTCGGCGACAACCTGCTCTCGAACGCGGTGAAGTTCACGCCCGCCGGGGGCACGGTGACCGTGCGGGTGACCGCGTCGGTGGACCACGTGCGCCTGGCGGTGGCGGACACCGGGCTCGGCATCCCCGCCGACGAGGTGGACCGGCTGTTCTCCCGGTTCTTCCGGACCACCACCGCGACCCGGAACGCGGTGCCGGGCGTCGGGCTGGGGCTGGCGATCACCCGGTCCGTGGTCGTGGCGCACGGCGGCGTGATGGAGGTCACGAGCGCCGAGGGGGCCGGGACCACGTTCACGGCGGTCCTCCCGCGCCGGCGGCGGGACCCGGCGGCTGGCTGAGGGCCGGGGGTGGCCGGCGCCGCGCCCCGGGAACGACGAAGCCCCGCGTCGCCTGGGGCGATGCGGGGCTTCCTCGGTGGCTCCGACCGGCGTCGATCCGGTGACCTTTCGATTTTCAGTCGAACGCTCTACCAACTGAGCTACAGAGCCTTGATACGACGACACCGGCCCAGTGGACCGGTGTGATCGAGCGACCCCGACGGGACTTGAACCCGCGACCTCCGCCGTGACAGGGCGGCGCGCTAACCAACTGCGCTACGGGGCCTCGTTGTGAGACCTATTCTTCCACATGCACGGAGCTCGTACCCCCAACGGGATTCGAACCCGTGCTACCGCCGTGAAAGGGCGGGGTCCTGGGCCGCTAGACGATGGGGGCTCGCGCCCCTGACGTCGAGGCGTCTTCAGACCGAGGAAGACTCTACGGGTACGTCTGCGGATCCTCCAAATCGGCGAGGATGGACCGGTGATCGACATGTCGCGCGAGGACTTCGAGGACGCCGTCCGGGACGGCCTGGACCGCATCCCGGACGAGCTCGCCGCCCGGATGGACAACGTGGTCGTGCTGGTGGAGGACGACGCGCCGGCCGACGACCCCGAGCTGCTGGGGCTGTACGAGGGCGTGCCGCTGACCGAGCGCGGCGAGTTCTGGGCGGCCGGCTCGCTGCCCGACCGGATCACGATCTTCCGCCGGCCGACCCTGGCGATCTGCGCGGACCGCGAGGAGGTGGCCGAGGAGGTCGCGGTCACGGTGGTGCACGAGATCGCGCACCACTTCGGCATCGACGACGAGCGGCTGCACGAGCTGGGCTGGGCGTGACGCCCGGTCGGCCGCCTAGGTGGGGGCCAAGGTCCCGTCCGGGGCGACCCGCGCGCTCGTAAAGTCCGGGTCAAGCGCGCCCTCGCGGCCCCCGTCGTGCGGCGGCGCGCCCCGGGGCGCCCGTCGTGGCGGCCCCGCGGCCTCGACGCGTAGGGAGCCCACCATGACCGCGGACCTGACCCTGGACCTGTCCTGCGTGCACCTGGCGCGGGACGTCCGCGCCGTCCTCGACGCGAGCCCCCGCGTGATCGTGCCGCAGACGCGGGCGGAGCTGTACGAGCTGGCGCTCGGCCCGGACGGCGGCCCGACCTTCGCGGTCGAGTACGACGTGGACGGCGCGCCGTACCGCGAGGCGGACGTCGCCCGGTGCCGCAACGGCCTCGCCGTGAACTACCCCGAGGACTACATGCGCCGCCGGGACCCGGACTGCATGCGGATCGCGGACGGTCTGCCGACGGACAAGCCCCGGTACAGGGACGTCTACGGCGAGGACTTCGACCCGGTGCGCGCGGAGACCCTCGCGTGGCTCGCGACGCAGGAGCTCGTGGTGGTGCCGTTCCGCGCGGGCGGCCCCGCGGTCGGCTACCCGTCGCTCGCGATCTGCCCGGCGAACGCCGCGTTCTTCGCGCTCACGCTGGTCGACCTGCAGGGCTGGGTGACGTTCGAGGAGCTCGGCCCGTTCGACCCGCGGTCGATCCTCTACGTCGCGCCGCCGTTCCGGCACACCCGGTTCGGCGGCCGGCAGGTGGTCGTCCACGACCGCTCCGAGCGGCTGCACGAGGTGTGGGCCTACAACCTGTACCCCGGGCCGAGCGCCAAGAAGGGCGTGTTCTCGGTGCTGCTCGACATCGGCGAGCGCGAGGGCTGGCTCACCGCGCACGCCTCGTCGGTCCGGGTGACGACGCCGTACGAGAACGAGACCGTGATCATGCACGAGGGCGCCTCGGGCGGCGGCAAGTCCGAGATGTGCCAGGAGATCCGGCGCGAGGACGACGGCCGCATCCTCGTCGGCACGAACGTGGTCCGGGACGAGCCGTACCACCTGACGCTCGGCGAGACGTCGGCGCTCGCGCCGGTCACCGACGACATGACCCTGTGCCACCCGTCGGTGCAGAGCGGGGACGGCCGCCTGACGGTCTCCGACGCCGAGGCGGGCTGGTTCGTCCGGGTCGACAACCTGACGGCGTACGGCGAGGACGTCGCGCTGGAGCGCGCCGTCATCGAGCCCGACCAGCCGCTCGTGTTCCTGTCGATCGACGGCGTCCCCGGCGCCACGGCGCTGCCGTGGGAGCACACCCTCGACTCGACGGGCAGGCGGTGCCCGAACCCGCGCGTCGTCATCCCGCGGTCGTCGATCAAGAACGTGGTCGCGGAGCCGCAGCCCGTCGACGTGCGCACGTTCGGCGTCCGGATGCCGCTGTGCACCCGGGACGCGCCCACCTACGGGATCATGGGGATGATGCACGTGGTGCCGCCCGCGCTCGCGTGGGTCTGGCGGCTGATCGCCCCGCGCGGGGACAAGAACCCGTCGATCGGGGAGAGCGCCGACGTCACCGCGGCCCTCGCGCACGGCGGCATGGTGGCCGAGGGCGTCGGCTCGTACTGGCCGTTCTCGACGGGCACGAAGGTCGCGGCCGCGAACCTGCTGCTGCGCCAGCTGGTCGAGCACGACCGCACCCGGTACGTGCTGACCCCCAACCAGCACATCGGGGCGTACCACGTGGGCTTCTCGGCCGAGTGGCTGACCCGGGAGTACCTGGCGCGGCGCGGCGGCGGCCGGATCCGCCGGGAGCAGCTCACCCCGGCCCGCTGCGCGCTGTTCGGCTACCGGCCCACCGAGATGAAGCTCGACGGCCAGCAGATCCGGCCGACCCTGCTCCAGCCCGAGGACCAGACGCACGTCGGCACGGCGGCGTACGACGCGGGCGCGGCGGTCCTGCAGGGGTTCTTCGCCAGCGAGCTGCAGCAGTTCCGCACCGACGACCTCGACCCGCTGGGCCGGGAGATCATCGACCTGTGCCTCGCCGGGGCGCCGGTCGAGGCGTACGAGGAGCTGACGCCGCTGCACCTGTAGGGCCCGCACGCGGGGGCCGGGCGCGCCCCCTACGCCTTCCGGCCGCGCCATCCGCGGTGTCGGGTGGCGGGGCCGGAGAGCGTAGGTCGGGCGGCCGGCGCCCGTCCGGTGCCGCGCGCGGCGTGGCTACGCTCGGGGGCGTGACCGCCGAGACGACCCACGCCGCCCGCCCCGCCAGCCCGCGCCTCGGCGTCGTGCTCCTGCCCCAGCAGCGCTGGGCGGAGGCGCGGCACACCTGGCGGCGCGCCGAGGACCTCGGCTTCGACCACGCCTGGACGTACGACCACCTGGCGTGGCGGACGCTGGCCGACGAGCCGTGGTTCGCCACGGTCCCGCTGCTCGCGGCGGCGGCCGCCGTCACCGAGCGGATCCGGCTCGGCACCTGGGTGGCGTCGCCGAACTTCCGGCACCCGGTGCCGTTCGCCAAGGACGTCATGGGCCTGGACGACGTCGCCGGCGGCCGGTTCCTGCTCGGGCTGGGGGCGGGCGGCGAGGGCTTCGACGCCGGCGTGCTCGGCCCGGCGCCGAGCCGCGGGGAGCGCACCCGGCGGTTCGAGGAGTTCGTCGAGCTGCTGGACCGGCTGCTCACCCACCCGGTGACGGACCACGAGGGCACGTTCTACGAGGCGCACGGCGCCCGGATGCACCCGGGCACGATCGCGCGCCCCCGCACCCCGTTCGTCGTCGCCGCGGGCGGCCCGCGCACGATGGCGCTGGCCGCCCGGTACGGGCAGGGCTGGGCCACCTACGGGCCGGTGTTCGCGCCCGACGGGGAGCCCGCGTCCCCCGCGGCCGCCCAGGAGGCGTGGTGGGCCGGGCTCGCCGAGCAGGTGGACCAGCTGCGCGAGATCGCCGGCCGGCTCGCGCCCGGCGGCCGGGTGCCGGACCTGTACCTCAACCTCGACGGCGCGCCCGTGTTCTCCCTGGAGTCCGCCGCGACGCTGGTCGAGGGCGTCGAGCGCGCGGCGGACCTCGGGTTCACGGACGTGGTCGTGCACTGGCCCCGCGCCGAGGGGATCTACGCGGGGTCCGAGGACGTGCTGACCGAGGGGCTGTCCCGGCTCGGCCGCTGACGGCGGTCAGCGGGCCTGCCGCGCCTCCCACGCGCTGGCGACCATCTCGGTCAGCGTGTGCCGCATGACCCAGTCGAGGTCGCGGGCCGCGGCCTCGCCCGACGCGACGATCCGCGCCGGGTCGCCCGGGCGCCGCGGGGCGACCTCGGGCTCGAACGCGATGCCCGTGCCCTCGGTCATCGCGGACATGATCTCCCGCACGGAGACGCCGTCGCCGGAGCCGAGGTTGTAGACGCGCTGCAGCTCCCGGCCCTCGTCCAGCGCGCGCGCCGCGGCGACGTGCGAGGTGGCCAGGTCGGCGACGTGCACGTAGTCGCGCACGCAGGTGCCGTCGGGGGTGTCGTAGTCGTCGCCGTTGATCCGCGGGGTGCGGCCCGCGGCGAGCGCGTCCAGCACGAGCGGGAACAGGTTGTGCGGGCTGGTGTCGGACAGCTCGGGCGTGCCCGACCCGACGACGTTGAAGTAGCGCAGCGAGGTGTGCGCGAGGTCGGTCGCCCGGCCCTGGTCCCGGAGCAGCCACTCGCCGATCAGCTTCGACTCGCCGTAGGGCGACTCGGGCGCGGTCGGGGTGTCCTCGGTGACCAGGTCGACGTCGGGGGTGCCGTAAACGGCGGCGCTGGACGAGAACACGATCCGCCGGACGTCCGCGGCGGCCATCGCCTCGAGCAGGTGGGCGGTGCCGGTGACGTTCTGCTCGTAGGTGTGCAGCGGGCGCTGCACCGAGACGCCGGCGTACTTGAAGCCGGCGAGGTGCACGACACCGGTGACGGCGTGCTCGCGGAGCGCGGCGGTGACCAGCCCGGTGTCGAGGATCGAGCCCTGGACGAACGGCACGTCGTCCGGGACGAACTCCCGGTGCCCCGAGGACAGGTCGTCCAGCACGACCGCGCGCATCCCCACCTGCCCGAACGCCCGCACCACGTGCGATCCGATGTACCCCGCGCCTCCGGTGACCAGCCACGTCGTCATGGGTCCAGCGTAGCCCGGCCCGCGGGCGGTCGTGGTGCTTCCTGATCGATCGCGATCGTTTCTGGTGGGTGGGCGTGCCGGTGCTGCGCGGGCTGCGGCTCCCCGGCGCGGCTCCTCGGCGGCCACCCGGCCGTGGGTGGTGCGCTCGCGCGCGCGATGAGGCAGAGTGCACGCAGGCAGGCGCGCGGCGGCCGGGACGCCGGGTCGGCGCCGGGTCGGGCGGCGTGGTCGGCGTCCGGTGGCGGCGTGCCAGATGCTCAGTATGCTGAGCATCTACTCGAGCCCAGGGGAGGTCGCGTGCGCAGTGCCCGCACCCGAGCGGACGCGGGCGGCGGTCTGGTGGCCGACGCGCCGTCGTCGCACGCGCGCGCCCGCGCGCACACGCCTACGGACCTGCCGCCCGACCTGGCCGCGCGCGTCGAGGACGGCCTCGCCGCCGTCCGGCTGCTCCTGGTCGACGACGTGGCCGCCCGCCGCTCCCGCGCGCGGGAGCTCGCCGTCGAGCACGCGGCGCTGTGGCGCGCGGTCGGCGACCAGCTCGGCGGCGGCCGGCTCATGCGCCCGCGGCTGACCGTCGCCGCCTACCTCGGCCTCGGCGGGACCGACCTGGCCGCCGTCGCCCCCGTGGCCGCCGCGCAGGAGATGCTGCACACCGCGATGCTGGTGCACGACGACGTGCTCGACCACGACGACACCCGCCGCGGGCGGCCGAACGTCACCGGGACCGCCCGCAGCCGGCTCGCCGCCCGCGGGGTGCACGGGCCCGCGGCGGACGACCCGGTGCTGGCCGCGGGCCTGCTCGGCGGGGACGTCGCGATCGCGGCCGCCTTCGACCTGGCCGCCTCGGCGCCCGTGCCCCCCGAGGTCGCGCTGCGCGTGGTCCGGTCGCTGGCCCGCGCGGTCGACACCACCGTGGCGGGCGAGCTGCTGGACGTCACCGGCGCGCTGCACGGCCCGACGGCGGTGGACGCCCTGCGGGTCGCGGAGCTCAAGACGGCCGTCTACTCGTGCTGCGGTCCGCTCGGCGCGGGCGCCGTGCTCGCCGGGGCGGACGACGCGGTGCTCGGCGTGCTCGACCGGTTCGGCACCGCGTTCGGCGTGGCGTTCCAGCTCCTCGACGACGAGCTCGGCGTCTTCGGCGACCCGCGGGTCACCGGCAAGTCCGTGCTGTCCGACCTCCGCGAGGGCAAGCGCACCGAGCTGCTCCGGCTCGCGTACCTGCGGGCCGACGCCGGGCACCGCGCGGTGCTGGACGACGCCGTGGGGCGCCCGGACCTGACCGAGGCGGACGCCGCCCGGGTGCGCGAGGTCATCGCCGCGTCCGGCGCGCTGCACGAGGCGCGGCTGGTGCGGGCGGACGTCGTGCGGACCGCGCGGACCACCGCGACCGAGGGGCTGCCCGAGCCCCTGGCCCGCTACCTGACCGACCTGCTCGACACCGTCGCCGGGGCGACGGCGTGACCGCCACGCGCCCGCCCGTCCGGGACGCGTCGGCCGCGCTGTACGACCGCACCGCCGCCCGGGCCAGCCGCGCCGTGCTCGCGGGGTACTCGACGTCGTTCGGGCTCGGCACCCGGCTGCTCGGCCCGCGCGCCCGCCGGGACATCGAGGCCGTGTACGCCCTGGTCCGGATCGCCGACGAGGTGGTGGACACCCGCGGCGGCGACGACGCGGCGGCGCTGCTCGACGAGCTCGAGGCGCAGACCGCCCGGGCGATGGCGTCGGGGTACTCGACGAACCTCGTGGTGCACGCGTTCGCCCGCACCGCGCGCCGCACCGGGATCGGCGCGGCCGAGGTCGACCCGTTCTTCGCGTCCATGCGCGCCGACCTCACCGTCCGGGTGCACGACCGGGAGTCCTACCTCCGGTACGTCTACGGCTCGGCCGAGGTGGTCGGCCTCATGTGCCTGCAGGTGTTCCTCAACGCGGACCGCGCGCCGGGCGAGCCGGTGCGCCGTCCCGACGCGCCCACGGTCGACGGCGCGCGGGCGCTCGGCGCCGCGTTCCAGAAGATCAACTTCCTGCGCGACCTCGGCGCCGACTCCGGCGAGCTGGGCCGGCTGTACTTCCCCGGCGTCGGGCCCGAGGGGCCGACCGACGCCCAGCTCGCGGCCATCCTGGACGAGATCGGCGCCGACCTGGCGCGGGCGCGCGCGGCGCTCCCGCGGCTGCCCCGGCGGGCGCGCGCAGCCGTGTCGGCGACGCTGGCGCTGTACGACACGCTGCTGGCCGACCTGGCCGCGACGCCCCCCGAGCGGGTGCTGGCGACGCGGGTGCGGGTGAGCACGCCGCGGAAGCTGGCGGTGCTGGCCCGGACGCTGGCGGGCGAGGCGGCGGACGCGGCGCGGTCGCGCGGCGGGCGCGGGGGCGGGCGCGGTGGCGCGACGGTGCAGGACGACGGACGAGACGACGGAGGTGCGGCGTGACGGGTCGGGTGGTCGTGGTCGGCGGCGGGATCGGCGGCCTCGCGACCGCGGCCCTGCTCGCGCGGGGCGGCGCGGACGTCACGCTGCTGGAGCGGCACGACCGCGTCGGCGGCCGCACCGGCACCTGGGAGCAGGACGGGTTCCGGTTCGACACCGGGCCGTCCTGGTACTTCATGCCGGAGGTGTTCGACCACTTCTTCGCGCTGCTCGGCGAGCGCGTCGAGGACCACGTCGACCTCGTGCGGCTGGACCCGGCGTACCGGCTGTTCCCCGAGCCCGACGCGGCGGCGGGCCCGGGCGCGGCGTCCCAGCCGTTCGACGTCGTCGGCGACCCCGAGGCGAACTGGGCGACCTTCGAGGCCATGGAGCCCGGCGCGGGCGAGGCGTTCCGCCGGTACACGGCGGAGTCGACCGACGCGTACCGCACGGCGCTGGACCACTTCCTCTACACGACCTTCGAGCGGCCGGACCGCGCGATCACCGCCGACGTCGCGCGGCGCTCCGGGACGCTGGCGTCGCTGCTGACCCGGTCGCTCGCCGACAAGGTCGCCGCGACCACGGACCACCCGGTGCTGCGCCAGGTGCTCGGCTACCACGCGGTGTTCCTCGGCTCGTCGCCGTACCGCGTGCCCGCGCTGTACTCGCTGATGAGCCACCTCGACCTCGTCGACGGCGTCCGGTACCCGCGCGGCGGCATGTACACGCTCATCGAGGCGATCGAGCGGCTCGCCGTCAAGGAGGGCGTGACGATCCGGACCGGGGCCGACGTCGTCGCGGTCGAGGTCGACGGCGCGGCGCGCTCGCCCCGGCACCCGCGGCGCACGGGCGTGGCCCGGGGCGTGCGCCTGGCGTCCGGCGAGGTCGTCCCCGCAGACGTCGTGGTGTCCGGCGCCGACCTGTTCCACACCGAGACCGCGCTGCTGGCGCCCGAGCACCGCACGCTGCCGGAGGCCTGGTGGCAGGACCGGGGGCCCGGCATCTCGGCGCTGCTGGTCATGGCGGGCGTGCGCGGCGAGCTGCCCGAGCTGGCGCACCACTCGCTGTTCTTCACGCGCGACTGGCCGGGCAACTTCGACGCGATCCTCGGCCCCGGGCGGTCGTCGCGGCCGGAGGACCTCCGGGTCCCGGACTCCGCCTCGCTGTACGTCTCGCGCACCACGGCCACGGACCCGTCCGCCGCGCCGGAGGGCCACGAGAACCTGTTCGTGCTGGTGCCGTTCCCCGCGGACGCGTCGATCGGCGCCGGGCCCGCCGGGGCCGCGGAGCTGGACTCGTACGCCGACCGGTACCTCGACCAGGTCGCGCGCTGGGCCGGCGTGCCGGACCTGCGCGCCCGGGTCGTCACCCGGAAGGTCGTCGGCCCCGCGGACTTCGCCCGCGACTTCTCCGCGTGGCGCGGGACCGCGCTCGGGATGGAGCACACGCTCCGGCAGAGCGCGATGTTCCGGCCCGGCGACCGGTCGCCGCGGGTGCCGAACCTGCTGCACGTCGGCGGCGGCACCGTGCCCGGCGTCGGGCTGCCGATGTGCCTGATCAGCGCCGAGCTCGTCGCCAAGCGCCTGCTCGGCGAGACCTCGCCGAGCCCGCTGCCGGCGCCGCTGCGCAGCGGGTACCTCGACGCCGCCCGGCGGCGCGGGGCGTGGACCGAGGCCGTCCCGGCGGGGGCGCGGTGATCCGGTTCGCCTACCTCGGCGCGCTGCTGCTCGCGCTGGGGGGCCTCGCCATGATCGACCGCCGGTGGCGCCTCGCGTTCTGGGACGCCCCGCGGCGCGCGGCGCTGTGCGTCGGGACCGGCGTCGTCGGCTTCCTGCTCTGGGACGTCGCCGGGCTGCTGCTCGGCATCTTCGCGCGCGGCGAGAGCCCGCACATGACCGGCCTGCTGCTGGCGCCCGACCTCCCGGTCGAGGAGGCGGTGTTCCTCACGCTGCTCTGCTACAACGCGCTGCTGGCGTGGCGCGGGATCGACCGGGCGCTGGCGTGGCGGCGGTCGCGGGCCGCGGGCCCGGCCGGTGCCGCGGGGGAGGCGGCCCGGTGACCAACATCGTGCTGAACGCGATCGTGCTCGCGGCGGTCGTCGCGGTCTCCTGGCGCGTGCTGCGCGGGATGCGCCTCGGCCCCGTCGCCGGCGCGGCGCTCGTGCTGTGCGCGCTGACCCTGGTGTTCGACACCCTGATGATCGCCGCCGACCTGTACGTCTTCGACGAGGACAAGATCCTCGGCGTCTACCTCTGGGGGGCTCCGCTGGAGGACTTCTTCTACGCCGTCGTCGCCGCGCTGGCGATGCCGGTGCTGTGGACCGTGCTGGAGCGCCGGTCCGCGGCGCGCGCGTCGGCGCCCGGCGCCAGGACCCCGGAGGGCCGCGCGTGAGGCAGGTGCTCGCGGCCTCGCGGCCGTTCTCGTGGATCAACACCGCCTACCCGTTCGCCGCCGGCTACCTGCTGGCGACCGAGGGCCGGGTCGACCTCACGTTCGTGGTCGGGACGCTGTTCTTCCTGATCCCGTACAACCTGCTGATGTACGGCGTGAACGACGTCTTCGACTACGCCTCCGACCTGCAGAACCCGCGCAAGGGCGGCATCGAGGGGGCGCTCGCCGACCCGGCCGTGGCGCGGGTGGTGCACCGGCGGATCCTGTGGGCGAGCGCGCTGTCGGTGCTGCCGTTCCTGGTCTACCTCCTGGTGGTCGGGTCCCTGGCGGCCGGGCTGACGCTGCTGCTGGTGGTGTTCCTGGTCGTCGCGTACTCGGCGCCGGTGCTGCGGTTCAAGGAGCGCCCGGTCCTCGACTCGGCGACGTCCGCGATGCACTTCGTCGGTCCGCTGCTCTACGCGCTGGTGCTCGTCGGCGCCGACCTCGGGTCCCGGTCGGTGTGGCCGGTGCTGGTGGCGTTCGTGCTGTGGGGCATGGCGTCGCACGCGTTCGGCGCCGTGCAGGACGTGCGGGCCGACCGCGAGGGCGGGATCGGCTCCGTCGCGACGGTGCTCGGCGCGCACGCGACCGTCGTGCTCGCGACGGGTGCGTACGTCCTGGCCGCCGTCGTGCTGCTGGTGCTGCCGTGGCCGGGGTGGCTCGCCGCCGTGCTGCCGCTCGTGTACGCCGCGAGCACCGCGCGGTTCTGGTCGGTGCGGGACGAGGACTGCGAGCGGGCGAACGCCGGGTGGCGAACGTTCCTGTGGCTCAACCTCGTCGTCGGGTTCCTGGTGACGATGCTGCTGATCGCGATCGCGCTCACCACCTGAGCCGGCGGGTCAGTCCCCGGTCCCCAGCGGCGCGTGCAGCTCCGGGAGGGGCGCGTCCGCCTCGAACGCCGGGGCGTGCAGCAGCGTCACCGTCGCCCACCCGCGCAGCAGCAGACCCGCGTCGGTCTCCGACTCCTGCGACGCCGCCAGCTCCGAGTACGTGAGCATGAGGTTGCCGTGCTCGACCTCGTGCACCCGCGCCTGCACCGCGCCGAACGCGGCGAGCGGCGCCCGGCGCAGGCCGCGCACCTCGGCGAGCGGCCGGTCGGGGACGTTCAGGTTCAGCACCCTGTCCGGCTGCCGCGGCCGGTCCAGCATCCAGCGGAGCACGTGGGTGGTGTACGCCTCGGCGGTGGCCCAGTGCCGCGGCCGGGCGTCGCCGAGCGACACCGCGAGCCCGCGGATCCCGTGCGTGGCCGCCGACAGCGCGGCACCGACCGTGCCGGAGTGCAGCACCGCGTGGCCGGTGTTGGCGCCGCGGTTCACGCCGGAGAGCACCAGGTCCGGCTTCGGGCCGAACCCGCCGTGCGCGGCGACGAACGCGATCAGCGCCGGTGCCGCCCGGACGGCGTACGAGTCGACGCCCGGCGGCAGGTCCGGCGCGTCCTTCCGGTCGACGACCAGGCGCCCGTCGTGCTCGGCGCCGAGCAGCGACGCGCTCGCGCCGGAGGAGTCCCGGGCGGGCGCCGCGACCACCACCTCGTCCGCGCCGGCGGCGAGCGCCGCCCGCGCCAGCACCGCCAGCCCCTCGGACTCGATCCCGTCGTCGTTCGTCACCAGGACGCGCATCGTCGCTCCTCCTCGTCCCGGCGGCGCCGGGGTCGTCGGTCCTCGGTCGTCGGTCCTCGGTCGTCGGGCCGGCGGTCAGCCGACCTCCCGCACCACGATCTGCTCGGCGAACCGCTCGATCTGCTCCCGGTGCCCGGTCCCGAGCCCGCGGCGCGTGACGTTCAGCGCCCCGGCCGCCGCGCCGAGCCGCGCCGCCTCGGTCAGCCGCAGCCCACGCCCGACGCCGACGGCCATGCCCGCGGTCATCGAGTCGCCGGCGCCGCGGTGGTCGACCGTCGTCACCGACGGCGCCACGACCTCCGAGACGCCCGACGCCGTCACCAGCAGCGCCGGGTCGGCGGCGCGGGACACCACCATCGCGCCCACCTGCCCGGGGGCCTCGGCGTCGACGTCGATCGGGTCGTCGGGGAACTCGTCCCCGTGGCCCTCGGGCAGCCCCGGGTCCGGGCGCAGCAGCCGCCGGGCGCCCTCGCGGAGCGAGTCCACCGAGCCGTCCTCGGCGAGCCCGGCCTCGAGGAGCTCCTCGTGCGACATCTTGAGCACGTCGACGCCGGCCCTCGCGGCCTCGACGGCGGCCTTGCCCGAGAGGTCCGCGACGGTCTTCACGCCCGCGGCGCGCAGGTCGCCGATCAGCCGGCCGAAGAACGTCGCCGGCAGCAGCGGAGACGGGTAGGCGCCGGTGATCACGCACACGTCGGCGTCCAGCGCCTCGACGAGGATCGTGCCGTAGAGGTCGTCGATCTCGTGCCGGTCCAGCCGCGCGGGCGGCATGAACGCGAGCTCGGTGCGCTCCCCGCCGCGGCGGTCGTGCAGGTAGGCGCCGTTGCCGCCGGCGTAGGACACCCGCCGCACCCGCAGGTTCTCCGTCTCCGCGAGGTGCCCGAGCACGGTGCCGGTCTCGCCGCCGAACGGCCCGCACACCACGACGTCCGCCCCGAGCGAGTACGCCATCCGCGCCACCCACAGGCCCTGGCCGCCGGAGTGCACGTGCAGCTCGGGGCTCTCGTCGTCGGAGCCGGTCTCCAGCGTCACCGTGAGGATCGGGGTCGGGGCGAGCACGCACACGCGCGGGTTGCGGCTGGTCGGCACGGGCGTCCTCCTGGGCTCGGGGTCGTCCCGACCCATGCTGACGTGCGGCGACGCGCGGTGCGACCGGAGCGGGCGGCGGCCCGGGCGGCGCCGCACGGTGTGCAGGTCGTGCGCAGGCTCGGCGGAGCGCCCGGCCCCGGGTGGTGACCGCGCGGCCGGGCGTGTTCGATGGCTCGCGTGATCCGTGCAGCAACACCGCTCTCCGTGCCCGCCGCGACGACCGACGAGGCCGTCGACACCGCCCGCGACGTGCTGGTCCCCGTGCTCTGGGTGGCCGGCGCCGTCGTGGTGGCCCTCCTGGTCGCGGTGCTGATCGGCGCCCTGGTCCGCACCGTCGCCAAGAAGTCCGCCCTCGCCGCCGACCTGGCCCGCCGGTCCAGGCGGCCGCTGCGGGCGGTGCTCATCGTCATCGCGGTGTGGGTGGCGCTGGCCATCTCCGTGCCGGACGCCGACTGGCAGAGCTCGTGGATGCGGGCGATCGGGCACGTGCTGCTCATCGCGCTGATCGCCGCGGCGACCTGGCTCGTCGGGACCCTGGCGTTCGTCGTGGAGGACCTCGCGCTGCAGCGCTACCGGGTCGACGTGAAGGACAACCGGCACGCGCGCCGGGTGCGCACCCAGGTCCAGCTGCTGCGGCGGATCACCGTCGCGGTGCTGGTCGTCGTCGGCGTCGCCGCGGTGCTGCTGACCTTCCCGGGCGTCTCGGCGTTCGGCGCCAGCCTGCTGGCGTCCGCCGGTCTGCTGTCGGTGGTCGCCGGTCTCGCGGCGCAGAGCTCCCTGGCGAACGTGTTCGCCGGCCTGCAGATCGCGTTCACCGACGGCATCCGGGTGGACGACGTCGTGATCGTCGAGGACCAGTGGGGCCGGATCGAGGAGATCACCCTCACCTACGTGGTCGTGCACATCTGGGACGACCGCCGGCTCATCCTGCCGTCGACCTACTTCACGCAGACCCCGTTCGAGAACTGGACCCGCCGCGCCGCCGAGCTGCTCGGCACCGTCGAGATCGACGTCGACTGGCAGGTGCCGGTGGACGAGCTGCGCGCCGAGCTCAACCGGCTGCTCGCCGACACCGACCTGTGGGACCACCGCGTCGGCATCCTCCAGGTCACCGACGCGGTCGGCGGGGTCGTCCGGCTGCGCGCGCTGGCGAGCGCCGTCGACGCCCCGACACTGTTCGACCTGCGCTGCTACCTGCGCGAGGGGCTGGTCTCCTACCTGCAGCGGAACGCCCCGCAGGGCCTGCCGCGCACCCGCATCGAGACGACGAGGGGCGCGCCGCTGCCGGTCGCCGAGCCCGCGCCCGCGGAGCCCCGCCGGCCGCGGACCGGCGCGCACGCGATCGTGGAGCCGCCGGCCGAGACCGGGCAGCTCGACGCCCGGCTGTTCACCGGGAGCGTCGAGGCGATGCAGCGCGCCGGGTCGTTCGCCGGACCGGGGGAGGACGTGATCGCCGAGCGCGAGGAGCACGCCGCGGAGGCCCGGCAGGAGGCCGAGGGCACCGCGGGTCGGTCGTCCGGCGGGCGGAAGGTCGGCGTCGTGCCGGCGCCCGGGACGGACGCGGTGCCGCTGGCGGTCTCGGGTGCCCCGGGTGACGCGGTGCCGGTCGCACCGGCGTCCGGGGCCGAGACCGGCGCCGCGGCCGCGGGGGCGACCGGGGCGATCGGGGTCACGGCACCGGCGTCGGTGCCGCCGGCCGCGGAGCCCGCGACCGCGACCGCGACGACGCCCGCCTCCCCGTCGGCGGAGGTGCGCCCCGCCCGGACCGAGCCGGGCCAGGACTCCGGCACGATGATCCTGCCCGCCTACGGCGCGGAGCGTCCGTCCGGAGACACCGGCGACACCGGCGACACCGGCGACACCGGCGAGACCCAGGTCCAGCCCGTCGTCCCGGCGGACCCCGCCGCCCCTGCCGACCCCGCGACGGCAGCGCCGGGCGCGGACGCGGAGCCCCCGTCGGGCGACACCCCCGCGCCCCCGACCCGCCGCTCGGTGCGCAGCGCCCCGATCGACCCGCGGGACCGCCCCACCCGTTGACGCGGGCTCGCCGAGATCGCAGAAGATGCGGGGTTCGAGAGGCTCGAACCCCGCATCTTCTGCGTGGTCGGCGCCGCCGCGCGGGCGTCCAGGGGGAGGAGGGTGCGGGATCGCGGCGCGGGTGTCCAGCGGGCTCCGAGCAGCGGACGCGCACGGTCTTGCCCAGCGGACGCGCGGTTGCGTCCCGCCGCGGACCCGCCGACGGTGGAAGGGTCCGATGGTCGCGGCGCCCCGGCGTCACGACCGCCACCGGCCACGAGAGGAGCACGTGTGCTCACCCTGACCGAGAACGCCAGCACCGCCGTCCGCGACCTCACCACCCGCGCGGGGCTCCCCGACTCGGGCGGTCTGCGCATCGCCGAGTCCCAGCAGCAGCTCGGCTCGTTCGAGCTCGCGCTCGTCCCGGAGGCCGTGCCGGGCGACGACGTCATCGACTCCGACGGTGCGACCGTGTTCGTCTCCCCGGAGACGTCGACGGCGCTCGCGGACCTCACGCTCGACGCCGACCCGTCGGCGACCGGCGCCCCGGGCTTCACCCTGGCGCCCCAGGGCTGACCACTCCCCGGGCGCACAGCGAGGGCCCGCGCAGCCGCTTGGTGCGGATGTGCGGGCCCTCGTCGTGCCGGGCGCCCCGGGCGGTCTCCCACCGTCCGGGGCTGGTGCCCGGCAACGGTCCGGCGACGGTCTCCCACCGTCGCCGGACCGGGTCACGGCCGGCCGTGCGTCAGGCGCGAGCGCCCTTGCGGCCGGTCAGCGCGCCGTAGATCAGCAGCACGACGATCGAGCCCCCGATGGCGAGCAGCCACGTCTGGATCGAGAAGAAGTCCTCGAGCGGACGGTCGAACAGCACGCTGCCCAGCCAGCCGCCCAGCAGCGCCCCGACCACTCCCAGGAGCAGCGTCACGAACCAGCCACCGGCCTGACGCCCCGGCAGGATCGCCTTCGCGATAGCCCCCGCGATCAGACCCAGCAGCAGGAAAGCGAAGAATCCCATCTGGCACCTCCAACGTCTCGTTCGGACGGAGAGAACCGTGACACGGGTGGTCGCGGTCCGCATCCGGAACGCGCGCGGGCCCGCTGGTGAGGGGTCCGCGCCGCGCCCGGCGGGTGGTCGTCAGGACATCTGGCTCACGACGAGCGCGCCGAGCGCGAAGCCGATGATGGTCGCGACGACCGCGACGATCAACGCGATCTTGCCGAGGCGCTCCTTGCGGACGACGGCCACGATGCCGGTGACGATGCCGGCGAGGCCGAACACGATCGGCAGGAACAGGATCGCGATCGCCGACAGGACGAACGTGATGATCGACAGCACCGGGGTGCCGGTGCTCGCGCCGGCCGGGGCGGGCGTGCCGTAGCCGGCCGCGCCTGCGGGCGGGGCCGCCGGCGGGGTCGAGGCGGGCTGGTGCGGGTCCTGACCGTACGGGTGCGTCATGGCTGTGTCCCCTGTCTCGTTCTCGGCGCGGGTCGTGCGCAGATCCGGCCGCCATCGGGGCGGCACGCCGAAAACTAGGGCGAATGCGACATGCGCGCCCGTCGAGACCGCGCCGTCACCCGTCCGGGTGGCGGCGCGGCGGGGCCTCAGGCGGCGGGGAGCAGGGCGAAGGCGTTGCCCTCGGGGTCCGTGAGGTTGACCCACCGGGCGGTGCCGCCGACGGCGCCGACCCGGCGCGCGCCGAGGCGGACGAGCCGCTCGGACTCGGACTCGAGGTCGGTGGTGACGAGGTCGAGGTGCAGGGCGTTGCGCACCACGCCGCCGGAGGGCACGCGGTCGAAGACGAGGCGCGGTGCGCCGGTGTGGTCGAGCAGCTCGGCGTGCTCGGGGCTGGCGCCGGGGGCGACGTCCCGGCCGAGCGCGGCGCCCCAGAACCGGGCGACGGCCTGGGCGTCGTAGGCGTCGAACGTCACGCCGTGGAAGGTGCTGGCCATCGGGGCCTCCTGGGGTGGTCGTGGTGCGGGTTCGCGGGCCGGCGTCGACGGTGCCCGGCCCCCCGCGGGGCGGGGAGGTGACCGGGCGTCGGAAGCGGCGTACCCTGGAACGGAGGTGCCTCCGTTTCGCGTTCGACTCTAACCGGAGGATCCTCCGCATCGCAAGAGCAATCCCGAGGAGCAGTTCCGTGACCACCCCGTCCGCCCCCGCCGAGCGCCCCGCACCGCGGCCGCTGCGCGCCGACGCCGCGCGCAACCGAGCCCGGCTGCTGGAGTGCGCCGCGACCGCGCTGGCCGAGGACGGCGACGCCCCGCTGGAGTCCATCGCCCAGCAGGCCGGCGTGGGCATCGGCACGCTCTACCGGCACTTCCCGGAGCGCAGCGCGCTGGTCGAGGCGGCCTACCGCCAGGAGGTCAGCGCCCTGTGCGACGCCGCGCCGGCGCTGCTGGACGACGACCGCCCCGCGGTGGAGGCGCTGCGCGACTGGATGGGCCGGTTCGTCCGGTATGCCGCCACCAAGCGGGGGATGGGTGCGGCGCTGCGCACGGCGGTGGGCTCGGACTCGTCGCTGTTCGCCGACACGAAAGCGGGGATCATCGCCGCGATCGACGAGCTGCTCGCGGCCGGCCGCGCGGACGGCTCGGTGCGGCCCGACGTCGACGGCGAGCAGGTGATGCTCGCGATGGGCGGCGTGTGGAACGTGCCCGACTCCGACCGGTGGGCCGAGCGCGTGCGGGGGCTGCTCGACCTGGTCGTCGACGGGCTGCGCTACGGCGCGGGCGACGCCCGCCCCTGAGGTCGTCCCCGGGGCGGGCGCCGTCGTCGCTCTCGGCCCGGCGGCTCAGGCGCGGGACAGGTACGCGCCGATCCGGTCGAACGCGCCCACCCAGGCGTGCTCGGCGAAGAAGTCCCGGATCTCGGGCGTCGGGAAGCCGCTCTGCACGACGCTCATCAGCGTGCCGCCGTCGACGGCCTCGAACGTGACGACCACGCGCGTCGCCATCGTCGCGCCGTCCGGGCTGCTGCCGACCGAGTCGGTGACCAGGCGGTGCGGGCGGTCGATCTCCAGGAACGTCTGGGTCTCGCGGAACAGCTCGTCGCGGCTCGGGCCCCAGACCGCGGTCTGCTGCCCGCCGACCCGCAGGTCGACCTCGATCTCGACGATCCCCGGCTCGGTGTCGAGGATCGCGAACCAGGTGCGCTGCTTCTCGGCGTCGGTGTAGGCGTCGAAGACCTCGTCCGGGGTGGCGGGCAGGACGCGCTGGGCGCGGAGCTCGAGGTCGGTGGCGTCGGTGGTCATGGCGTGGGTCCTTCCGGTCGCGTCCGGCGGGCCGCCTCGTCGGCGTGCCCGCGCTGCAGGGTGAAGAAGGCCTCGAGCCCGTCCAGCCGGCGCTCCCAGAGCCGCTGGTAGAACCCGATCCAGGACATCGCGTCGTCCAGGCGCTCCGTCCCGAGGCGGCACTGCCGGGCGCGCCCGACCTTCTCGGTGACGACCAGGCCCGCGTCCTCGAGCACCCGCACGTGCTTCGTCATGCCGGTGAGGGTGATGCCGTACGGCTCGGCGAGCTGCCCGATGGTCGCGGGGCCGTCGCCGAGGCGCACGAGGACGTCGCGCCGGGTCGCGTCGGACAGGGCGGCGAACACCTCGTCCAGGCGCTGTTGCTGAACCATGCGGTTCACCATAACGCTGAACCGATCGGTGCACAATCCCCTTCGCCGGCGGCTCAGCCCGCGCGGGCGCGGCGGTACGACGGCAGCCGCAGCCGCGCGGCCCAGCCCGGGACCCGCAGGTCCCCGGGGACGTGCAGCACCGGGTCGAACCGCAGCCCCGGGTCGTCGCCGTCGACCGGGCGTGCCGGGCACACCAGCCGGCCGAGGCGCTGCCAGCGGCCGCCCGGGCGCGCCGAGAGCAGCAGCAGGTCGACGCCCCCGTCCCGCGGTGCGCCGGGTGCGGGCACCGCGGCGACCAGCAGCGCCCGGCCGCCGGCGTCGAGGAACGGCATCAGCGTCCCGTGCGGGCCGGTGAGCGGCCGACGGCGGGGCACGAGGACGAACCGGCTCACCGGGCCCAGCCCGGTCGCGGACAGCAGCAGGTCGTGGGTCCGCCCGCCGACCTCCCACCGCACCGCGACGCCGAACACGTCGGGGAGCGGGGCGGGCAGGCCGGCGGCCCGCGACACCCGGGCGACCGCGGGGACCACCAGCGGCGCGCCGAGCTCGCGGGCGCCGGGGGCGTCGGTGTCGTCGACGAGCAGGGTGCCGTGCCGGACGACACCGCGCGGGTGCAGCGGCCGCGGGGACGGCCGGACGCGGTCGACCACGCCGACGAGCGCGCGCAGGACTGCGCCGGCGGCGTCGACCGCCGGCGCAGTCCCGGCGGGGCGCGAGGCCCCGTGCGCGCGGTTCAGGTGCGCACCGTCGTCGGCGTCGTGCGGGCGGCGGGGGTGGAGGCGGACATCGTGGAGATCCCTCCGTCGTGCGCACCGGCGAGCGGCTGTGCGGCGGGCGGCGGCGCCGGTGCCCGACGCGACCTCCAGCATGCGTCGGCGTCCCCCGGGGCGCACCCGGGGCCGCACCCGGGACGTCCCCGCCGTGCGGGACCGGCGCGGCGGGGCGATGCTCGGGACCTGGACGCCCCGCCCCCGGCCGACGAGGAGACGCCGTGCACGCCGACGAGAGCCCCCTGCTGACCGCGACCCGGCGCCTGGAGCGCGCCACCGCCCTGGACGAGGCGGTCGACCGGGTGCAGCCCGTCGTCCTCAAGGCGCTGCGGACCAGCCCGCGGCTCGCGTCGCTGCTGCACGGCCGGCCGCTGGGCCACGCCGCGCACCCGCTGCTCACGGACGTGCCGATCGGCTTCTGGGCGAGCGCGACCGTGCTCGACCTGACGCCGGGCGGTGGGGACGGCCGCCGCCGCGCCGCCGACCGGCTGCTCGGCCTCGGCATCCTGGCCGCCGTGCCGGCCGCGGTCACCGGCCTCGCGGACTGGGCGGTCTCCGACCGGAGGACGCTCCGGGTCGGGACCGTGCACGGGTTCCTCAACAACATCGCGCTCGGCCTGTACGGCACGTCGTGGCTGCTGCGCCGTGGCGGGCGCCGCGGGCTCGGCGTCGCGGTCGCGCTGGGCGCGGGCGGCGTCCTCGGCGCCAGCGGCTACCTCGGCGGGCACATGGCGTCCCGGCTCGGCTCGCCGCCCACGTCGGCGTCCGGCCCGGCCGAGCCGGAGGGCCGCGAGGGCACGGCGGCCGACGCGACCGCGTGACCGCGCGGCGCTCGGCCGCCGCGCTGCTGCTGCGCGGCCCCGGCGGTGTCGTGCGCGTGCTCGGCGCCCTGAGCGTGGTCGCCGCGGCGGTCGTCGACGGCCCGGTGGGGGCGGCGCTCCTGCTGCTCGTGCTCGCCGGTCTGGTGGTGCCCCCGGCCGTCCGCGCCGACCCGCGGCTCGACGCGGCGTACGGCATCGGGCTGCTCGCCGCCGGCTGGGCGGGGGCGCTCGACCTCTACCAGCGCATCTCGTGGCTCGACGTCGTCATGCACCTGGTCGTCACCGGCCTGATCGCCGCCGTCGCGCACCTCGTGGTCGCGCGCGCCACGGGGGCCGTCGTCGACCCGGTCCTGCCGGCGGCCCGGCGCACGCGCGTGGGCTCGGTCGGCGTGACGACGGCGCTCGGGCTCGGGCTCAGCGTGCTGTGGGAGGTGGGCGAGTACCTCGGGAACACGTACATCGACGCGTCGATCCACGTGGGGTACCGGGACACGATCGGCGACATGGCCCTCGGCGGGCTCGGCTCGCTGGCCGCGGGGCTGGCGCTGGTCGGGGCGGGCGTCGCGGCCGGGAGGCGGGGCTGACGCCGGCCGTCTCGACGACGCGCCGAGCCGATCCGCCGGGGCGGTAAGCGAGAACAGCGGACCGCTTGTTCTCGCTTACGACGATAAGCGAGAATAGCGGCGAACCTCTTCTCGCTCAGGAGCCCGATGACCCAGGGTGCGCAGCACGCGCCGACGGCCGCGTCGAACGACGCGGCCGGCGCCCGCGTGCCGCCGCACGGGTCCGAGGTCCTGCCGTGGACGTCGCGGTCCTCTCGGCGGACGGAGATCGACGAGTACCGGGCATCGGTCCCCCCGCTGATCGCCGATGTCGACCTCCGGCCGTCGCGCACGCTCCTGGAGGCCGCGCGCCGCGCCCAGGTCGAGATCGGGGTCCTGGAGCACGCCCACGCGGACCAGGTCGCGGCGTTGGAGCCGTTCCTGCTCCGCACGGAGGCCATCGCCTCCTCGCAGATCGAGGAGGAGCTCACGACGGTCGACCAGCTGGCGCGCGCGCAGTACGGCATCCGTGCACCGCGCACCGCCCGGACCGTGAAGGGGGCCATCGACGGGCTCGCGCTCCTCGTGGAACGCGCAGGCGGCGGGATCGTGCTGGACGACGTGCTGGCCGCGCACCGGCCGCTCATGGCGGACGACCCGCACGAGAAGTGGGACGCGGGTCGGCTCCGGACGGTGCAGAACTGGATCGGCGGCTCGAACCGCTCGCCGCGAGGCGCGGTGCACGTGCCGCCCGCACCCGCTCGTGTCCCGGGGCTGATGGACGACCTCATCCGGTTCGCCCGCCGGACCGATCTCGACCCCGTCGTGCAGGCGGCGGTCGTGCACGCGCAGTTCGAGTCGATCCACCCGTTCACCGACGGCAACGGGCGTCTCGGCCGCTCCCTCATCAACGCGGTGTGGCGGTTCCGCGGCGCGACACGGGAGATGGCCGTCCCGGTGGCCTCCGCCATCGTCGCGGACCGCGAGCACTACTTCGCGCTGGTGAACGGCTACCGCGACGGTGACGTCGAGCCGTTCGCCGCGTACCTCGCCGACGCGGCGTCGCGGGCGGTCGCGGCCGCCGAGGTGTCCGCGCAGCGGCTGCTGGCGCTCCCCGGCGAGTGGCAGGCGCGCGTACGCCCGCGCGCCGGGTCGGCGGTCGCCACCCTGCTGCCGCTGCTCGTGAGCCGTCCGGTGGTGGACGCCTCCGACGTGATGCGCCTGACCGGGGTCTCGTCCGCCCGGGCCTACGCGGCCGTCGAGAGGCTGGTCGAGGAGGACGTGCTGCGCCCGATCACCGAGTCCCGCCGCGACATGACCTGGGCGGCCGGCGAGGTGCTGGACGAGGCCGACCTCATGGTGGACCGGCTCCGGGACGGGTGAGCGGTCAGCGCGCTCCCGCGCCCGCCCGCGCCGGGGCGGTCGCGTCCCGGTCCTCGTCGGCGTCGTCCGCCGGGACCGTGCGGAAGATGATCTTGAGGATCGGGAAGAACACCACGAACGAGATCAGCGCGTTGATGATCATGGTGACCACGTCGGCGCCCGCCTCGCCCGTGCTGCCCCAGCGGTCGATCATCCACCGGTAGATCGGCGCCTTGTAGAAGCCCTGGAGCCAGGCGGCGGCGAACGTGATGACGACGTACGCGAACGCGTACCAGGCGGCGGCCCGCCACACGTTCGTGTCCGACTTGAACGTCACGGTGCGCTGCAGGAAGAAGTTGATGATCTGCGCGATCGCCAGGGTGATCTGCACGGCCAGGAAGTAGGCGAGCCCGCCGCCGCCCTCGGGCAGCGCCCCCGCGGCGTAGTCGAAGACGTAGAACGTGCTGCCGTCGGCGTTCGTGTTGACCCCGAGCACCTGGAACGCGGTGTCGACGAGCGGGGTCAGGCCGAACACCCACTTCAGCACCGGCATGAGCGCGAGCTGCAGGACCGTCATGGCCATGCTGATGCCGGTGAACAGCGCGAACTCCGCGACGGCGGGACGTGCCTCGGCGAAGCGCCGCCAGGCGCGGCGGGTGCGGCTGAGCATGGGGGTCCTCCTGGCGTGGGCGCGCCCGGTCCGTCCCGGGCCGAGGACAGGTAAGCCGACCGGCGGGCCCGGCGGCGGTCGTCCGGCACAACCTGTCCGCGGGGGTCCACAGGCTGTCGGGCGCGGCTAGCCTGCCCGTGTGACCGCCCCGTACCTGGACGCCCCCTGGCCGATCACCACCGAGCGCCTCGTGCTGCGCCCCGCGACGGCCGAGGACGCGTCGGCGGTCTGGGTCTACCGCCGGCTCCCCGAGGTCGCCCGCTGGATGACCGCGCTGCCCGACGACGAGCAGGCGTTCGCCGCGCGGTTCGTCGAGCCCGACCGCCTCGGCCCGACCCTCGTCGTCGAGCGGGACGGCGCCGTCGTCGGCGACCTCATGGTCCGCATCGAGGACGGCTGGGGCCAGACGGAGGTCGCCGAGCAGGCGAAGCGGACCCAGGCCGAGATCGGCTGGGCGTTCGACCCCGCCGCGCAGGGTCGCGGCCTCGCGACCGAGGCGGTGCGCCGGCTGCTCGACGTCTGCTTAACCGACCTCGGCCTGCGGCGGCTCACCGCGCTCTGCTTCGCGGACAACGCGCCGTCCTGGCGGCTCATGGAGCGGGTGGGGATGCGGCGCGAGGGGGAGTACCGGGCGGACTCGCTGCACCGGGACGGGCGGTGGCTGGACTCGTACGCGTACGCGCTGCTGCGCGAGGAGTGGGCGGCGGCGCGCTGACCCGGGGGCCGGGCCGCGCCCGGAACGCGAGGCCCGGCGTCACGGCGCCGGGCTGACCCCCTCCGCCCCGGCGGTCGCGCCACCTCCCGCGCCCGTGCCCAGCCGCGGCAGCTCCACGTCGAGGCACGACATCGCCACCGGGTCGCCGCCCGCCAGCGCCGTGACGCGCGCCGCCGCCTCCGACAGCCGGGCCTCGGGCAGCTGCCCCGAGCGGACCGCGGCCACGAGCCCGTCGCGCATCCGGGTCGCGTGGTTGCCGTCGGTCGCGAGGACCGCGTCGGCGCCCGCGGACACGGCCTGCACCGCTGCGTCGGGGAAGTCCCAGCGGAGGTTGACCGCGCCCATCCCGACCGAGTCCGTCATCGCGACCCCCTCGAAGCCCATGTCGCGCAGCAGCGCGTAGGCGCGCGGGCTGAGCGACGCGGGCAGGTCGGGGTCGAGGGCCGCGTACTGCAGGTGGTTGAGCATGACGACGGGCGCGCCGGCGTCGACCGCTGCCTGGAACGGCACGAGGTCGGTCGCCGCGAGCTCGTCCAGGGCCGCCTCGACGAGGGACGACTCGCGGTGCGAGTCGACCGCCGACCGCCCGTGCCCGGGGAAGTGCTTGACCGCCGAGGTGACGCCCGCGTCGGCGAGCCCGTGCGCGTAGGCGAGCCCGTACGTCGCCGCCCCCTGCGGGTCGGCGCTGAACGACCGGTCGCCGATCACGCCCGTCGCGGGGCCGTCGTCGAGGTCGAGCACGGGCGCCAGGTCGAGGTCCACGCCGACGCCGGCCAGCACCCGACCGGTCTCCGCGGCCCGGGCGCGGACGTCGTCCGGCGACTCCTCCCGGGCCATGCGCCGCGGCGACGGCCCCGCGCCGACGACCTGGCGCATGTGCGCCACGCGACCGGACTCCTCGTCGGTCGACACCAGGAGCGGCCGGCCCGCCGCGGCGCGCAGCCCGGTGGTGAGCGCCGCCACCTGCTCGGCGCTCCGGGCGTTCCCGCCCGCCAGGAACACGCCGCCGACGCCGAGCCCGACGACCTGCTGCGCGAGCGCGTCGTCCGCGCGCGTCACGCCCGGCAGCCCGACGACGAGCACGGCGGCCGCGCGGGTCTCGAGGGGCTGCGGGGTGCACGTGGGGGTGGGGGCGGGCGGCTCCGACGTCGGTGCGGCGGCGACGGCGGCGGCCTCGCTGACCGCGGGCGCGGGGCCGGCCGGGTCGCCCTCCGTCGCCCAGGCGAGGGGCACGGCGGTCGCCGCGGCGGCAACCAGCGCGGTGAGCAGGACGCCCGTCGCCCGGCGGGACCGCCGAGCGCGGCGGGCGTGCCGCGGCGGCCGGCCGGACGGGCCGGGGGTCGTCGGGAGGCTCACTCCGGAAGGGTACGTGGGTGGGCCCCGTGGGGATCGAACCCACAACCCGCGGATTAAAAGTCCGCTGCTCTGCCAGTTGAGCTAGAGGCCCGGGAGGTGCGCGGGCGCTCCCGCGTGGGGCACCCGCGGCACCCCGGGGCGGCGACGTGCTGCGCGGGGTGCCGAGGTCGACGGTACCGCCTTGTCACGCCGACCCCGGTCGGCGCCGCCGGGCCCGCCCTCCGCCCCTCAGCCCGCCACCTGCTCGTACCGCTCGACGAGCCCGACGAACTCCGACCGCAGCCCGTACGGGTCCTCGCCGAGCGCCTCCTCGGCCCGGTCGCGGGCGCGGCGGGGGTCGGCGCCGTCGGCGTACGCGGAGCCGGACGCGACGAGGCCGAACTCCGCCACCGCGGACGCGAACCGGAAGTCCGCGCCGGGGGAGCGGGTGTACGCGTCCGCGCCGGCCGGGACGACGACCTCGGTGCTCTCGGTCGCCCCGGGGTCCTTGTACCGGACGTGCACCGTGAGGAAGTCGTCGGAGCCGCGCGTCTTCCGGTCCTGGTAGTCGAGGTCGTCGTCGCCCCGGTCCCCGCGGCCGGCCGGCACGAGCTCGTAGAACGCCGTGACCGAGTGCCCGGCGCCGACGTCGCCGGCGTCCTTGGTGTCGTCGTCGAAGTCCTCGTCCTCCAGGCGGCGGTTGTCGTAGCCGAGCAGCCGGTACTGCTGCACGGTGGCGGGGTTGAGCTCGACCTGGAGCTTGAGGTCCTGGGCGACGACGAACATCGTGGAGTCGAACTCGTCCACCAGGACCTTGCGCGCCTCGTCGAGGGTGTCGATGTAGGCGTAGTTGCCGTTCCCGTGGTCGGCGATCGCCTCCATGGTGCTGTCCTTGAGGTTGCCCATGCCGAACCCGAGGACCGAGATGTGCACGCCGGTCCGGGCGTGCTCCTCGATGAGGTCGGTCAGCTCCTCGGGCGTCGACGGCCCGACGTTGAAGTCGCCGTCGGTGGCCAGGACGACCCGGTTGTTGCCGCCCTCGACGAAGTTCTTCGTGGCGAGCTCGTACGCCGTCTCCAGGCCCCGGGCGCCGCCGGTCGACCCGCCGGCGCTGAGCTCGCGCAGGATCCCGACGAGCGTGCTCCGCTGGTCCCCCGGCACGGAGTCGGCCAGGACGGTGTCGCTGCCGGCGTACGTCACGATCGAGACGGTGTCGTCCTCGTCGAGCTGCTCGACCAGGAGCTCGAACGACCGCGCGAGCAGCGGCAGCTTGTCCGGCTCGTCCATCGAGCCGGACACGTCGAGCAGGAAGACGATGTTGTTGCCCCGGCTCGTGGGGACGGCGTCCGTGGCCTGCACGCCGATCATCGCCAGCCGGTGGTCCGGGTCCCACGGCGCGTCCGCGACCTGCGTCGTCACCGTGAACGGGTCCTCCGCGTCCGGCGCGGGCGCCGGGTAGTCGTAGTCGAAGTAGTTGACGAGCTCCTCGATCCGCACGCCCTCGGGCCGGGTGCCCTGGGTCAGCTGGCGGCGCAGGTTGCTGTACGACGCGGTGTCCACGTCGGAGGCGAACGTCGACAGCGGGCTGGTCGCCACGTCCTGGAACGGCTGCTCCGGCGAGTCGTCGTACTCCTCCCGCGACTCGGAGGGGGCGTAGGGCCACGGATCGGGCGCGTACGCGTCGTCCTGCGCGACCTCCTGGCCGTAGGAGGCGTCGCTCGCGCCCCCCGAGCTGCACGCGCCGAGCGCTCCCAGCGCCACCACCGCGACCGCGGCGACCAGGCGGTCCCGCGAGCGCCGCGCCGTCCCGGGACGAGCCGCTTCCGTCGACGTCCGACCACGCATGAGATCCCCCTCCATCGTCCGATGGACGGCATGCTTCCGGCTCCGTGACCAGGGTGGACAGCACGGGAGCATCACGCTGACGTCCCGTTCCGGTCACGGCCGGCCCTGCGACCACCCGTTCGGGCGACCCCGGCGCGCCGGAGAGTGGTTGACGCCCCCGGGCGCCGGCAGCCATCATCGCCACATGGCGATGACATCCCCGGTTATCGATGACGAGAACGAGACCCGTTCCGTCGACGACGCCGCGCTCACCGCGCCGACCGCCGCGCTGTTCCGGGCCCTCGGCGAGCCCGCCCGGCTGACGATGCTCCGCCACCTGTTCACGGGCGAGCACTCGGTGCGCGAGCTGACCGAGCACCTCGGCCTCGCGCAGAGCACCGTCAGCGTGCACCTCGCCTGCCTCCGGGACTGCGGGCTGGTCACGGTCCGGCAGCGCGGCCGGTCCTCCATCTACGCGATCGCCGACCCCGGCCGCCTGGCGACGCTCGTCGGCGCGGCGGAGGACCTGCTGCGCGGGGGGTCGAGCCCGGACGCCTGCGCGCACCTCGCGGAGGAGCCCTCGTGAGCCACGACCACGGGCACGGCGGCGGTGCCGACGGCGCCCCCGCGGACCACCGGCGGCGGCTCGCGATCGCCTTCGGCCTGACCGCGTCGGTGCTGGTCGCCCAGGCGGTCGGCGCGCTGGTCACCGGGAGCCTCGCGCTGCTCGTGGACACCGCGCACATGCTCACCGACGCCGCGGGGCTCGCCACGGCGCTGGTCGCCGCGCACCTCGCGCTCAAGCCGGCGACGTCGCGGCGGACCTGGGGCTACCGGCGGGCCGAGGTGCTGGGCGCGCTCGCGCAGTCCGCGGTGCTGCTCGCCGTCGGCGGGTACGTGCTGGTCGAGGGCGTCCGGCGCCTGTTCGCGCCGCCCGACGTGCCGTCGACCGAGCTGATCGTGTTCGGCGTCATCGGGCTCGTCGCGAACCTGCTCGCGATCGCGGTGCTGGCCGGGGGCAGGAAGGCGAGCTTCAACCTGCGCGCCGCCTTCCTCGAGGTGCTGAACGACGCGCTCGGCTCGGTCGGCGTCATCGTCGCCGCGGTCGTGATCGCGACCACGGGCTGGCAGCAGGCCGACGCGGTCGCGGGCCTGCTCATCGGCGCCCTGATCGTCCCCCGCGCGATCCGGCTGCTGCGCGAGACGGCCGCGGTCCTGCTGGAGTCGACGCCGCCCGGGCTCGACCTCGACGCGGTGCGGGACCACCTGCTCGGCGTCGAGCACGTGCGCTCGGTGCACGACCTGCACGCGACGCTGGTCGCGACGGGGCTGCCGGTGGTCACGGCGCACATCACGGTCGACGACGAGTGCTTCTCCGACGGGCACACCGCGCGGATCCTCGACCAGCTCCAGGACTGCCTGGCCACGCACTTCCCGATCTCGGTCGAGCACTCGACGTTCCAGATCGAGCCCGCGTCGCACCGCACGCACGAGCACCTCGGGCACGCCTGACCCGTCCGGGGCGTGCGAGGCTCGTCCCATGCCCGACGCTCCCCGCCTGCCGGCCGACGACCGCCCCGCGATCATCCGGATCGTCGCGACCCTGGTGCTCGGGGGTGCGCTGACCCTGGGCGGTGTGCTCACGAGCACCCCGGCGGTGACGGTCGCCGGGGTGCTCGTGCTGTTCGTCTGCTCGCTCGCGACCCGGGTCTGGTACTTCCGCCGCCGGCGCTGACCCGCGGGTTCAGCGGTCGACGTCCTCCGGCTCCGGACCGGGGCTCGTCGGCCGCGCGGCGCCCGGTGCCCCGGACGGGGTCCCCGGCACCGCCTCGGCGCCGGCGCCGGCCGCGCCCGACGCGCGCTCGGCGCGGTGCGCCTCGTGCCGGGGGTCGCCCTGGTTGATGTCGTCGGGGTCCGGCCCGGGGCTCGACGGGCGGGTGGGTGCCTCGGCGGGCGTGCGGACGGGCTCGTCGCGGGGGTCCGGCGTGGTCGTCATGGCGATCTCCTTCGCACGGGGGCGGGTCGCGTACGGAGCGCCGCGACCCTGCGTCCACCCGACGCTACGCCCGTCCCGGGCGTGCGCATCCGGACGGACGGGACCCCTGTGCCCGGTCCGATATGTCCGGTATGGTCGCGCTGACGGGTGGCTCGAGAGCCACCCCGCCGCCGTCCTGCGCGCCCCGCACCGCGTCCTCGCGACGCGGACGGGCCGCCACACCCCCCGGACGGGCACCGCCACCGGCGGTCGCCCCCGCACGGGTGAGGAGACGCGTGGTGCTTCCCGTCGACCAGCTCGCCGCCGCCGCGGCCGCCGTCAGCGCGGTCGACCCGGTGCCGTGGGCCCGCTCGCAGATGGCGTTCACGCTGGGGTTCCACATCATCCTGGTGCCGCTCGGGGTCTCGTGGGCGGCGATGGCGCTCATCGCGAACTACCGCGGGGTGAAGCACGACGACCGCGACGCGATGGAGCTCGCGCAGCGCTGGTCGAAGTACATGGCGGTGACGTTCGCGGTCGGCGCGGTGACCGGGACGGTGCTGAGCTTCGAGTTCGGGCTGCTCTGGCCGCGGTTCATGGCCCAGTGGGGCGACGCGTTCGGCGTGCCGTTCGCGTTCGAGGGGATCTTCTTCTTCCTCGAGGCGATCTTCGTCGCGATCTACATCTTCGGCTGGCGGCGGCTGCGGCCCTGGCCGCACTTCTGGACCGGCGTGCCGATCGTGCTGACGGGCGTGCTGGGCTCGGTGTCGGTGGTCGCGGCGAACGCGTGGATGAACGCCCCCACGGGGTACACGCTCGGCGCCGACGGCCAGATCGTCGCGGTCGACCCGGTGCGGGTCATCTTCAACGACTCGATGCCCTGGCAGGCCGCGCACATGGTGGTCGCGGCGTACCTGGTCGGCGGGTGCCTGGTGGCGTCGGTGTACGCGTTCGCGATGCTCCGCGGCCGGCGGGACCGGTACCACCGGCTCGGGTTCACGATCGCGTTCACGGTCGCGGCGATCGCGGCACCGATCCAGATGGGGGTCGGCGACGGGCTGGCGCGCTGGGTCTACGAGAACCAGCCGGTGAAGTTCGCCGCGATCGAGCTGGTGCCCGAGACGTCGTCGGACGTGCCGGAGACGCTGCTCGGCCGGCTGGGCCCGGACGGGGAGGTCGAGGGCGGGCTGCCGATCCCCGGGCTGGCGTCCTGGCTGTCGGACCCGAGCACGGGGCGGGACACCGTCGTGCAGGGTCTCGACTCGGTGCCGGCGGACGAGCGGCCGACCACCCGCGAGGTCAACACCGTGCACCTCGCCTGGGACGTCATGGTCGGGATCGGCACGCTGCTCCTGCTGCTGGCCGGCTGGTACGGGGTGGTCTGGCTCGTCCGGCGCCGGGCGCCGCGGGGACGGCTGTTCCTCGCGGCGGTGTCCGCCTCCGGCGTGCTCGCCGTGCTGGCGATGGAGGCCGGCTGGATCGTGACCGAGGTCGGTCGGCAGCCGTGGATCGTCTACGAGGTGATGCGGGTCGAGGACGCCGCCACCGGCAACGAGGGCGTGTGGGCGACCTTCCTCGGCGTCGTCCTGCTGTACCTGGTCCTCGGCACGACGACGGTGCTGGTGCTGCGCGCGATGAGCCGGCGGTTCCGGCGGCAGGCGGCGTTCCGGGACGACGACACCCCCTACGGGCCGTCGCCCGACGGGGTGGGGCGGGTGCCCGACGACGCCCGCGCCCCGGAGCCGGCAGCGGGCGGTGCGGCGCCGGACCACGACGCGCGGGGGCCGCGATGAGCACCGCCGTCGCCGTCGTGCTGCTGCTCGCGCTCGCGGCCTACGCCGCGTTCGGCGGGGCGGACTTCGGCGCGGGGTTCTGGGACCTGACCGCGGGCGGCGCCGAGCGGGGGGCCGCGCCGCGGGCCGTCGTCGAGCGGTCGATCGGCCCGGTGTGGGAGGCCAACCACGTGTGGCTGATCTTCGTCCTGGTGGTGACGTGGACGGCGTTCCCCGAGGCGTACGCGGCGATCTGGCTCACCATGTTCGTCCCGCTGACGATCGCGGCGGTGGGCATCGTGCTGCGCGGCGCGAGCTTCGCGTTCCGCAAGGCCGTGGTCGGCACGGGCGCGCGGCGGGTGTTCGGCGGCGCGTTCGCGCTGTCGTCGGTGCTGGTGCCGTTCTGCCTGGGCGCCGTCGCCGGCGGCATCGCCGCGGGGGAGGTGCCCGCGGGCGGCCGGGCGGGCGACCCCGTCACCAGCTGGCTGAACCCGGTGTCGATCGCGGTGGGCGTGCTCGCGGTGGCGCTCGCGGCCTACCTCGCGGCGGTGTACCTCGTGCGGGACGCCCGGCACGGCGACGACCCGGCGATGGTCGGCTACTTCCGGCGCCGGGCGGTGGTGGCCGCGGTGGTGGCCGGCGTCGTCGCCGCGGTGGGGCTGGTCGTGGTGGACCGGGACGCGCACCCCGTCTTCGAGGAGCTGGTGACCACCGCGCTGCCCCTGGTCGTGGCCGGGACGCTGTGCGCGGTGGGCGCCCTGCTGCTCCTGCTGCGCGACGCGACCCGCGGGGCCCGGGTGCTCGCCGTGCTCGCCGTCACCGGCGTCATCGCCGCGTGGGGGGTGGCGCAGTGGCCCGACCTGCTGCCGGGCGCCCTCAGCGTCGCCGACGCCGCCGCCCCCGACGGGACGCTCACCGCCCTGGTCGCCGCCGTCGGGCTCGGGCTGCTGCTCGTCGCCCCGTCCTTCGTCCTGCTGTACGTCCTGGCGCAGCGCCGGCTGCTCCCCGAGGAAGGTGTCGAACCATGAGCGTGTCCCCGTTCCCGCCGATCGCCGACTACGCGTTCCTGTCGAACTGCCACACCGGTGCGCTGATCGCCCCCGACGGCTCGGTCGACTGGCTGTGCCTGCCGTCGTTCGACTCGCCGGCCGTGTTCGGCAACCTGCTGGACCGCGGGGCCGGGTCGTTCCGGTTCGGGCCGTACGGCATCAACGTGCCGACGGCGCGCGCCTACGTGCCCGGCACCAACGTCATGACCACGACCTGGCACACCCCGGGCGGCTGGCTGCTGGTGCACGACGCGCTGACCATGGGGCCGAGCACCGGCCACGACGCGATCACCCCGCACACCCGGCCCCCGGCCGACGACGACGCGGAGCACCTCCTGGTCCGGACGGTGAAGTGCCTGAGCGGCAGCATCGAGGTCGAGCTCGTCTGCGAGCCCGCGTTCGACTACGGGCGCACGCCGGCCACCTGGACCGCCGTGGGCGACGACGGCCACGCGGCCGACGCGACCGGCGCGGGGCAGACGTTCCGGCTCGCGACGGACATGCGGATCGGCATCGAGGGCGGGTCCGCCCGCGCCCGGCACGTGCTCGCGGAGGGCGAGACCGCGTACTGCGTCGTGTCCTGGGCGGAGGGGCTGGCGGTGCCGGTCGACGACGCCGACGCCGAGGGCCGCGTGCGGGCCACGATCGACTTCTGGCGGAACTGGCTCGCCCGGGCCCGGGTGCCCGACCACCACCTGCGCGCCGCCATCGAGCGGTCGGCGCTGACCATCAAGGGCCTGACGTACATGCCGACCGGGGCCACGGTCGCCGCGCTCACCACGTCGCTGCCCGAGACGCCCGGCGGCGAGCGGAACTGGGACTACCGGTACACCTGGATCCGGGACACCACGTTCACGCTGCAGGCGCTGCACTACCTCAACCTGGACTGGGAGGCCGACGAGTTCATGCAGTTCGTCGCCGACCTGGAGCCGGCCGAGGACGGCGGGCTGCAGATCATGTACGGGGTCGACGGGCGCCGGGACCTCACGGAGTCCACCCGGGACGAGCTCACCGGCTACGAGCACGCGCGCCCGGTCCGGATCGGCAACGCGGCGTTCGACCAGCGGCAGAACGACGTCTACGGCGCCGTGCTGGACTCGATCCTGCTGCACACGGTCCGCAGCCGGCACGTCCCCCGGCGCCTGTGGCCGCTGGTCGAGTCGCAGGCCGCGGCGGCGATCGCCACCTGGAAGGAGCCCGACCAGGGCATCTGGGAGGCGCGCGGGAAGCCGCAGCACTACGTGTCGTCCAAGCTCATGGGCTGGGTGGCGCTGGACCGCGCCGCGCAGCTCGCGGGCATCCGGGACGACCGGGAGCACGCGGAGCAGTGGCGGGCGACCGCCGACGAGATCCGGGCCGACATCCTGGAGCACGGGCTGCGCGACGACGGCGCGCTGCGGCAGCACTACGACACGGACGCGCTCGACGCCTCGACGCTGCTCGCGCCCCTGTTCGGCTTCCTGCCGCCGGAGGACCCGCGGATCCGGGCCACGGTCGAGGCGGTCGGCAACGAGCTGACCGAGAACGGGTACGTGCTCCGCTACCGCACCGACGAGACCGACGACGGCATGTCCGGCAAGGAGGGCACGTTCCTCATCTGCTCGTTCTGGTTGGTGTCGGCGCTCGCGGCGATCGGCGAGTCCGAGCGGGCCAACGACCTCATGGAGCGGCTGCTGCGCATCGCCTCCCCGCTCGGCCTGTACGCCGAGGAGTACGAGGTCGAGCGGTCCCGGCACCTCGGCAACGTGCCGCAGGCGTTCTCCCACCTGGCGCTGATGCAGGCGGCGGGGCGGATCATCCTCACCGACTTCCGCAAGGAGATGTCGCTGTGACCGCCGACGGCGCGGTGGACCTGCCGCAGGACCCGGTCGTCGTCCTCGGCGGCGGCCTCGCGGGCGTCGCGTGCGCCCACACCCTGGGCGACGCGGGAGAGCCGGTCGTGCTGGTCGACCGGAACGACTACCACCAGTTCCAGCCGCTGCTCTACCAGGTGGCGACGTCGCAGCTGCCCGCCGAGGACGTCGCGCGCCCGCACCGGGCGATCTTCCACCAGCACCCCACCGTGCGCGTGCTGACCGCCGAGGCGGTCGCGGTGGACGCCGCCGCGCACCGGGTCACGCTGGGCGACGGCACGGAGCTCACGGGGTCGCAGCTGGTGCTGGCCGCGGGGGCGCAGCCCGAGTTCTTCGGGGTGCCCGGCGCGGCGGAGCACGCCTTCCCGCTGTACTCGGTGGTGGACGCGGAACGGCTGCGGCGGCACCTGCACGGCCTCGTGCGGGAGCACGCGCACGCGCCCGGGACGCAGGACGCGCCGGAGCCGCCCGCGGGCGCGCTGGACGTCGTCGTGGTCGGCGGCGGCCCGACCGGCGTCGAGACGGCGGGCGCCGTGGCCGAGCTGATGGCCGCGCTGACCCGCACCGGGCGCCTGGCCGCGCCGGCGCGTGTCGTCCTGGTCGACCGCGGCACCGCCCTGCTCGCGCCGTTCACCGACGCGGCGCACCACTACGCGCACGGGCACCTGACGAGCGTCGGCGTCGAGGTCCGGCTGGGCACCGGGGTCGCGGCCGTGCACCCCGACCGGGTCGAGCTCGACGACGGCACGGCGATCCCCACCCGGACCGTCGTCTGGGGCGGCGGGGAGTCGGCGGCGCCGATCGTGCTCGGCGCGGGCGTGCCGACCGGCCGCGGCGGCCGCGTGGACGTGGCGGGGGACCTGAGCGTGCCCGGGCTGCCCGGCGTCTACGCGGTCGGCGACGCCGCCAACATCCCGGGCCCGGACGGCCGCACGCTGCCCCAGCTCGGCTCCGTCGCGCAGCAGTCCGGCCGGGCCGCGGGGGCGAACGTGCTCCGCGAGCGGCGCGGGGCGCCGACCGAGCCGTTCCGGTACAAGGACAAGGGCATCATGGCGATGATCGGCCGCAACGCGGCGGTCGCCGAGGTCGGGCACCGGCACCACACGGTCGAGGGCCCGGTCGCGTTCGCCGCGTGGCTCGGGGTGCACGCGATGCTGCTCAGCGGCGCGCACTCCAAGACCGACGCGTTCCTGTCCTGGGCGTGGGACTACTTCGACCGGGACCACTCGGCGCTGGTGGAGATGACGGACGCCCCGCACCGGATCGCGTGGGAGGACACGACGGCGGACGTGCCGCACATCGACCCGGGGTCGTGAGGCCCGCGAGGGCCGCGGCTCAGACCCACGGCCCCCGCCAGCCCCCCGACCGCTCGGTGAGCGCGTCGGCGGCGGCGGGCCCCCACGTGCCCGGGGCGTAGGCGTGCACCGGCGGCGGGTCGTCCAGCAGCGGCTGCATGATCCGCCACGTCTCCTCGACGGCGTCCTGCCGGGCGAACCGCGTGCTCACCCCGGAGAGCGCCGCCTGCAGCAGCACCTCGTACGGCGTCGGGCCCTCGCCGCCCTCGTCGGCGAACTGCATGTCGAGCTCGATCGGCGCGGCCAGCCGGGCGACGTCCGCGCGGTGCGCGTCCACGACGATCCGGATCCCCGTCGAGGGGTCGAGGCGGACGATCAGCTGGTTCGGCTCCACCACGCCGCCGCGCGGCCCGAACCCGAGCCGCGGCGGCCGCTGGAACACCAGCCGCAGCTCGGTCTGCGTCGCGCGCAGCTTCTTCCCGGTCCGGAGGTAGAACGGCACCCCGGCCCAGCGCCAGTTCTCGATCTCGAGCCGCAGCGCCGCGTAGGTCTCCGTGGTCGACCCCGGGGCGACGCCCGCGACGTCCCGGTACCCGTCGTACTGGCCGCGGACGTAGTGCCGCGGGTCGGCCTCGACCACCGCCCGGAACAGCGCGGCCTCGGAGTCCTTCAGCGTCGCCGGGTCGCCCCGGGACGGCGGCTCCATCGCGGAGGCCGCCACCACCTGCATGAGGTGGTTGACCACGACGTCCCGCAGCGCGCCGACCGGGTCGTAGAAGTGGCCGCGGTCGTCGACGCCGAAGTCCTCGGCCATCGTGATCTGCACGCACTCCAGGTAGCTGCGGCTCCACAGCGGCTCCAGGATCGCGTTGGCGAACCGCAGGTGCAGGATCTCCTCCAGCCCCATCTTCCCGAGGTAGTGGTCGATCCGGAACAGCTGCGACTCGTCCAGGTGCTCGTGCAGCTGGTCGGCGAGCTCCCGGGCGGACGCGAGGTCGTGCCCGAACGGCTTCTCGACGACGACCCGCGCGTGCTCGGTCAGGTCCGCCCCGGCGAGGCCGTCCACGACCCGGCCGAACAGCGAGGGCGGGATCTCCAGGTAGAACACCGGGGTCGCCGCACCGTCGACCGCCTTCGCGACCCGCTCGTAGGTCTGCGGGTCGGTGAAGTCGCCGCTGACGTAGGACAGCCGGCTGGCGAACCGGGCGAACACCTCCTCGTCGATCTGCTGCCCCGTCGCCTCGATCGAGGTCCGCGCGCGCTCGACCAGCCGGTCGAGCGGCCAGTCGTCGACCGCGACCCCGACGACCGGCAGGTCCAGCAGGCCGCGGCTCTCCAGCCGGTACAGCGACCGGAAGGTCATCACGCGGGCCAGGTCGCCGGTGATGCCGAACACGACCAGGACGTCGGCGGGTCGCGGCTCCGTGGCCGCGCGGGTTCCACTCATCGCTGCCTCCTCGGCGGGGCCGGGTGCGCGTGATCGCGACCCCGGGTCCGGTCCGAGCCAACTCCGGCGCGGCGCGCCCGTCCTCATCCGCCGCGGGCGATGCGGGGAGGGGAGGCGGGGAGTTGCGTGGGGCCATGGCGGACGACCGGCACTACGACGTGATCATCGTCGGCACGGGCGCGGGCGGCGGCACCCTCGGGCACCGGCTCGCGACGAACGGGGTGCGCGTCCTGTGGCTCGAACGCGGGGGCTTCCTGCCCCGCGAGCTCGACAACTGGGACACCCGGGCGGTGTTCGTGCGCGGCGCCTACCTCGCGCCGGAGCAGTGGTACGACCGGCACGGCCACGAGTTCCAGCCCGAGGTCAACTACTACGTCGGCGGGAACACCAAGTTCTACGGGGCGGCGCTGTTCCGGCTCCGCCCGGAGGACTTCGGCGAGCTGGTGCACCACGGCGGCATCTCGCCCGCGTGGCCGCTGTCCTACACGGACTTCGAGCCGTACTACACGGAGGCCGAGCACCTGTACAAGGTGCACGGCCGGCACGGCGAGGACCCGAGCGAGGGCCCGGCGGGTGCGGACTACGCGCACGGGCCGGTGGCGCACGAGCCGCGGATCCAGCAGCTCAGCGACGACCTCGAGCGAGCCGGGCTGCACCCCTTCCACCTGCCGATCGGGGTGGACCTGGTGGAGGAGTCGCCCGGGCACGCCACGCTCGGCAGCCCCTGCCTGCGGTGCTCGAAGGTCGACGGCTTCCCGTGCCTGGTGCGGGCGAAGTCGGACGCGGAGGTGATCTGCGTCGACCCGGTGCTGGGTCGCGACAACGTCACGCTGGTCACGGGGGCGTCGGTCCAGCGGCTGACCACCGACGCGGCCGGGACGACCGTCACGGGCGTCGAGGCGACCCTCGCCGACGGCAGCAGCACCACGTTCACCGGTGGCGTCGTCGTGGTCGCGTGCGGCGCGGTCAACTCCGCCGCGCTGCTGCTGCGCTCCCGGTCGGACGCGCACCCCGACGGGCTGGCCAACTCCTCGGGCGTGGTGGGCCGGCACTACCTCCGGCACAACAACGTCGCCGTGATGGCCGTGTCGACCGAGCCGAACCCCACCCGGTTCCAGAAGACCCTCGCGCTGAACGACTGGTACCTCGGGTCGGACGACTGGGACTACCCGCTCGGCGGCATCCAGCTGCTCGGCAAGTCCGACCAGGCGATGATCCACGCCGAGGCGCCGCGCTGGGCGGGGCGGCTGTCGCCGGACCTGCCGTTCGAGGTGATCGCGCACCACGCCGTCGACTTCTGGCTGTGCGGCGAGGACCTGCCGGACCCGGACAACCGCGTGACGGTCGACCGCGACGGCCGGGTGCACCTCGCGCTGGACGAGCGCAACAACGTCGAGGGCGTGCGGCGGCTGCGGCGGAAGCTCGACGGCCTGCTCTCCAGGCTCGGGATGCGGCCGCACCACCTGCTCGACCACAGCCTGTACCTGCACAAGTCGATGCCGATCGGCGCGACCGCGCACCAGGCCGGGACGGTGCGGTTCGGCACCGACCCGGCGAGCAGCGCGCTCGACCCCGACTGCAAGGCGCACGACCTCGACAACCTGTACGTGGTGGACACCAGCTTCTTCCCGAGCATCGGCGCCGTGAACCCGTCGCTGACCGCGATCGCGAACGCGCTGCGGGTCGGGGACCACCTCCTGGACCGGCTGCGGTGAGCGGCCCGGGCGTGCGCGCGCGGCACGGGGTGGCGGCCGCCGGGTTGCTGGTCACCGGGCTGCTGGCGCTGGCCACCGCCTGCTCGGGCGGGTCCGGCGGGTACGGCGGCGCGTCGTCGGAGAGCCCGTCGCCGAGCGGCTCCGCGAGCGCGTCCGCGGCGCCGACGGCCCCGGCGCCGTCCGGCTCCCCCCTCGCGCTGACCGCCGGGTCGTCCGTCGTCGGGCTGCCCGAGCGCGTGGCCGCGCCCCCGGCGGGCGCGGTGGCCGGGGCGGCGCGCACCACCGACCCCTCGCTGATCTACGTCATCACCTTCGGGTCGAGCACCTGCCCGATGGTCGCGGACCCGACCGCCGTCGCGACCGGCGCGGCCGGGTCGGCCGCCGTCGAGATCACCTTCCCCGAGCCGACCGCCGGGGCGTGCACCGCGGACTACGTGCCGGCGACGAGCGTCGTGGCGGTGCCGGACGTCGGCTCGGGCGACCTGCGGGTCGAGCTCGGGCCGGCCGGGGACGTCACGCTGCCCGCGGGGTCGAGCGACCCCCAGTGGGTGATCGACGAGGGCTGACGCCGGGCGCGGGTGCCGCGGTCAGATCAGCGCGCGCCGGTCCGGGGGCGCCCCGACGTCGCCGGCGGCGACCAGGCCGCCGCGCGGCACCGCCCGGCCCGCGGCCAGCGAGGCGGGGACGTCCAGCACCCGCTGGTTCCGGCTGCCGCGGAACGCCAGCGTGAGGTCGCGCTGCGCGAGCTCGAACCGGCCGTCGACCAGCACGTCGAGCTCGCCGAGCAGCTCGGCCTTGTCGGCCTGCCCCGCGGCCGCCTCGGCGAGCAGCTCCTCGAACGTGTAGCCCGACCAGCACCACACGTCCTTGGCCCGCCCGTGCGCGGCCCGCAGCCGGCGCACCACCCGCAGGCACGCGCCGGTGTTGAGGAACGGCTCGCCGCCGAGCAGGGACAGCCCCTGCACGGCCTCGTGGGCGAGGTCGGCGGCGATCCGGTCCGCGAGCGCGTCGTCGAACGGCGTGCCGTACCGGAACGACCAGGCCGCCTCGTTGAAGCAGCCGGCGCAGGCGAACGGGCAGCCCGACACGTACAGGCTGCACCGCACGCCCTCGCCGTCGACCATGACGAACGGCTTGTAGTCGGCGACGCGGTCCTGGCTCAGGGCCGCCGCGCGCCACTGGCCGACGGCGGGCGTGCGGGCCACGTCAGGCGCCCCCGGCGTCCCCGACCGCCGCCGCGAGCGACGTCGGGCCGGCGAGGTGCTTGACCCGGGACGAGATCTCGACGTGCCGGCCGTGCACCATCGGCCGCTGCTGCGGGTTGCCCAGGTAGCCGCAGGTCCGCTTGACGACGTCGCAGGTGCGCGGGTCGCTGTTGCCGCAGCCCGGGCAGGCGAAGCCGCGCTCGGTCGGGGTGAAGTCGCCGGAGAACCCGCACTCCAGGCAGCGGTCGATCGGGGTGTTCGTGCCGAGGTAGCCGACCCGGTCGTAGGCGTAGTCCCACACGGCCTCGAGCGCCTTCGGGTTCTGCTGCAGCACGGGGTACTCGCAGTAGTGGATGAACCCGCCGGAGGCGTGCTGCGGGTACTCGGCCTCGAAGTCGAGCTTCTCGAACGGCGTCGGGGCCTTGCGGACGTCGTAGTGGAACGAGTTCGTGTAGTAGTCCTTGTCCGTGATGTCCGGCACCCGCCCGAACTTCTTGGTGTCCAGCCGGCAGAACCGGTCGGTGAGCGACTCGGACGGCGTCGAGTACACCGAGAACTGGTAGCCGTGCCGGGTGGTCCACTCCTTCGCGCGGGCGGCGAGCGTGCGCAGCACGCGCAGCGTGAACTCCTTGGCCTCGGGGTCGGACTCCCAGTCGCCGCCGTAGAACGCGGCCGCGGCCTCGTACAGCCCGATGTACCCGAGCGAGACCGTCGCGCGGCCGCCCCGGAACAGCGCGTCGACGTCGTCGTCCGGCGCCAGCCGCTGCCCGAACGCGCCGTGCACGTACAGGATCGGGGCGTTCGCCGGCACGGCCTCCTTGCACCGCTCGACGCGGTAGAGCAGCGCGTCGTGCACGGTCTCCAGCCGCTCGTCGAGGAGGGCCCAGAACGCGTCCGGGTCGCCGCGGGTCTCCAGGGCGATCCGGGGGACGTTGAGGGTGACGACGCCGAGGTTCATCCGGCCCTCGACGACGTCGTTCCCGTCGGCGTCCTCCCAGCCCTGCAGGAAGGACCGGCAGCCCATCGGCACCTTGAACGAGCCGGTGATCTCGACGATCTTGTCGTAGCTGAGGATGTCCGGGTACATGCGCTTGGTCGCGCACTCGACGGCCAGCTGCTTGATGTCGAAGTTGGGGTCGTCCGCGGTGAGGTTCACGCCGCGGCGCAGCGTGAAGATGAGCTTGGGGAAGATCGCGGTGCGGCGCTCCTTGCCCAGCCCGAGGATGCGGATCTGCAGGATGGCGCGCTGGATCTCCCGCTCGAACCAGCCCGTGCCGAGGCCGAACCCGACCGACGTGAACGGGGTCTGCCCGTTCGACGTGAACAGGGTGTTGATCTCGTACTCGAGGCTCTGCATCGCGTCGTAGACGTCCTTGCGCGTCTTCTCCTCCGCGTACGCGCGACGGCGCTCCGGCTCGGTGACCCACTGCTCGGCGTCGGCCAGGTGCTTGGCGAAGTTCCGCTCGGCGTACGGGGCCAGCAGCTCGTCGATCCGGTTGACCGAGCAGCCGCCGTACTGGCTCGACGACACGTTGGCGATGATCTGCGAGATCTGCGCGGTGGCCGTCTGGATGGACCGCGGCGGGTCGACCTGGGCGTTCCCGATCCGGAACCCCTCGGACAGCATCGTCCGGAAGTCGATGAGGCAGCAGTTCGTCATCGGGGCGTAGGGGTGGTAGTCGAGGTCGTGGTAGTGCAGGTCGCCCTTGGCGTGCGCGTTCGCGACGTGCGGCGGCAGCATCCGCAGGCCGATGGCCTTGCCCACCGCGCCGGCCGTGAGGTCGCGCTGGGTGTTGAAGACGTCGGCGTCCTTGTTCGCGTTCTCGTGGACGACGGACGAGTCCTTGCCGACCAGCTGGCCGATCGAGTGGTTGACGTCCAGCGCCTTCGACCGCGCCAGGTCCCGCTGCACCCGGTAGTCGATGTAGGCCTCGGCGACCTCGTACTCGCGGGCCTCCAGGAGCGTGTGCTCGACGACGTTCTGGATCTCGTAGATCCGCACCTCGCCGGTGAACCGGGCGGCGAGCTCGGCGTCGATCCGCTCGACCAGCTCGGCGATCGTGAGGTCGTGCAGCGGGCCCAGCAGGCCGTGCACGTGCGCGAACGCCCGGCCCAGCGCGCTGTGCACCCGGATCGGGTCGAAGGGCAGCGCGCGGCCGTCCCGCTTCCGCACGACGAGCCCCGCGGCGGCCGAGGGGGAGTGCGGGGCCACGGCGGCCGGCGCGGCCCCCGCGAGCTCCGAGACGTGCGGTCCCACCAGTGTCATGCGTATCCACTCCCGGTCTGCTCGCGGCACTAGATGTAGTGCCGGGAACAGCCTCGCAACCCCACATGTGGGGTTCAATGGGACGAACGTCCCGCAGGTGCGCCGTCCCGCGGGGCGGGGTGGGGCCGTTCACCCGATCGGAGCACCGCGCCCGTCACGCCAGGACGCGGAGCTCCGCGACGCTCCACCACGGGTCGGCGTCGGCGGTGAGCCGGACGCGGAGGTACCGCACCTCGGCCCCGTCGAGCGCGGCGGCGGCCACCTGCCCGGCCCCCGCGCGGGCGGGGGCGGCGACGGTCCACGACGCGCCGTCCGCGCTGGCGAGCACCTCGTAGCCGCGGGGCCAGTCGCCCGCGCTCCCCGCGCCGGCGTCGAGGACGACGCCGCGGACCGCGACGGCTCGGCCGAGGTCGACCTCCAGCGCGTCGCCGGGGCGCTGCGGGCGGCCGGTGGACCACCGCGTCGCCGGGTCGCCGTCGACCGCGCGCGCGGCGACGTCGCCGGCGCAGCACGGGTCGTCCGGGGCGGCGGGGTCGGCGGTGGCGGTGGCCCCCGCCAGGTCGACCTCGGCGGGGAGCGCGGGGGCGTCGGGGGCAGCGGCGCGCGCAGCCGCGGGGTCGGCGACCGCGCGGGCGCCCGCGTCGCCGACGAGGACCGTGCTCAGCGAGCGCGGCGGGAGGCGGACGGGGTAGCGGGCGCCGCCGTCCAGCACGTCGACGGACGCGTCCTCGTCGCCGTCGTGGGCGACGAGCAGGACCGTCGCGCCGGCCGGGGTCCGGAGCGCCACCTGCACCACGGCGTCGCCGGCGGTGGACGTCGAGCCGACCCGGGTCGAGCCGCGCGGCAGGAACCGCGACGCGTGCGCGAGCACGTCGTGCTCCGCGTCCGGCGTCGCCTCCGCCCCGTCGACGGTGACCACCCCGGTGCAGGTGCCGCAGCCGCCGACGTGCGGGCCGCCGTCCGGGTCGAGCGCCAGGTTCCAGGTGAGCACCGCCGACGCCCCGTGCGCGAGCGAGGCCACCAGCAGGTTCCGGGACTGCCAGGTGAGGGTGTCCGCGAACGCCTGCTCCGGCGGGGTGCCCGGGGCGTGCGAGCCCGAGCACTCGGTGACCCAGACCGCCGCGTCCGGGAACTCGTCCCGGACCGCGTCCTGCGCCGAGGCGTCGCCGGAGTAGCAGTGGAAGGCCACCCCGGCGACCCAGCGCGCGGCGCCGCTGCGCAGCACGCCCAGCGGGTAGTCGGCCTCCGGGTCGGCGCCCTCCGGGGTCGAGGCGGCGTCCGCGGGGTGCAGCGCCCAGTTGTGGTCGTACGCGAGCACGTCGGGGTCGAGGCCGGCGTCGGCCAGCGCGGGGCCCAGCGCGTCGAGCAGCCGCACCTGGTCGGCGACCGGCATGTCCGTGCCCGGGTAGCCGTCCGGGTGCCGGGCCTGGGGCTCGTTCTGCACGGTGAGCGCGTCGACCGGCACGCCGGCTGCGGCCCACTCCTGGAGCGCCCGCACCAGGTACGCGGCGTAGGTCGCGTACGCCCGGTCGTCGTCGAGCAGCCGGCCGCCCTCCAGGCTGCCCGAGGTCTTCAGCCAGGCCGGCGGGCTCCACGGCGACGCGATCACCGTCAGGTCCGGCGCCAGCACCCGGATCTCGCGGAGCAGCGCGCGCACCGGCTCGTCGCCCGCGCTGCTGAGCTCCTCGAGGTCCCCGTCCGTCTCGCCGGGCGGCAGGTCGTCGTAGGTGCGGGCGGGCCCGGGGCCGGGCACGAAGTCGGAGCCGCCGAGCGCGACCCGGACGACCGACAGCCGCACCGGGCCGGCCGGGTCGAACAGCTCGGTGAGCAGGGCGCGACGGGCGTCCTCGGGCATCGCGAGCAGCAGCGACGCGGAGGACAGGGTGAGCGCGGCGCCGAAGCCGGCGACCTCCGGGCCGGGGTCGGCGGGGTCCGCCGGGTCCGCGGGGTCGGCGACGGTGATCGTGGGGGTGCCCGGGTCGGGCGTGCCGGCGGGGGTCGGGTCGACCGTCGCGGTCCGCTCGACGCGGTGCCCGCCGTCCGCGGTCGTGGTCCACACCTCGGCGACCCGGGCGGCGGGGTCGCCGTCGGGCGCGCGGTCCTCCCCGGTGCGGGACAGCAGCAGCGGCACCGCGACGGCCAGCGCGGCCACCAGTGCCGCGGCGACCAGGAGCGCGCGCGGGGCGCGGCGCCGGGGCGCGTCCCCGGTGGGTCGCTCCGACATCGTCGCCCCCTGAGATCGGCCCGTGCGCGAGAGTGGAAGGTCCTGACGGACACGCCGACGGCGTGTGGGTCACAACCTTCCACCGTCGGGTCCGCGCGGCGATCAGAGCGGGTCGGGCCTGCCCGCGCGGGGCGTCCGGGCGCGTCGGCGCGCCGTGGTGATCGGGTCGGTCAGGCCAGGCGCTTCTCGTAGCACCGGGACTGCAGCGGCAGCGCGGTGTCGTACGGCGGGTAGGTCGGGATCCGGGTCCAGCCCAGCGCGGCGTACAGCGCCTCGGCCTCGGGCTGGCGGTCGCCGGTCTGCAGGATCACGCGGTCGGCGCCCGCGGCGCGGGCGACCCGCTCGACCTCGGACATGATCGCGCGCCCCACCCCGCGGCCGCGCTGGCCGGCGGCCACCACGACGCGCTTGACCTCCCACTCGCCGCCGTGGTCCCGCAGGGCGGCGTGGCCGATCGGGGTGCCGTCGTGGTCGACGGCGAGCACCACGTGCCGGACCGCGGCCGGGTCGACGGTGAGGGCGGCGTGCGCCTCGGCGCTCATCGGGCCGGCCGACGCGTAGCGCGCGCCCATCTCGGCGTCCATCGCGTCGCGCAGGGCGGCGGCGCGCGGATCGGCCCACTCGACGGACTCGAGCGTGTACGACGCGTCGGACGTGGTGGTCATGCGGCTGGTCCCTCCCCGGTGCGCGCGGCCCCCGGCCCGGGGTGCGCGCCGCGCAACGTAGCACGCGGGTGCGACGGGGCCCGCGGGCGGCCGCGGGCTCGGGCGGCGGCACGGCCGGGAGCCGGCGGTCGGGAGGTCGCGGTCAGGCGTCCCGGCGGTCGCCGGCCGCGATCGCGCTCACCGCTCCCGCGGGGGCGTCGTCGTCGCCGGCCGCCGCCGCGGCGCACGCGGCCGAGACGGTGGTGTCCGCGGCGGTGCAGGCCGGCAGCAGGTCCGCGACCTCGGGCGCCGCCTGCCGGACGACGGTGAGCGCCGCGTCGCCGAGCGCCGCCATGCGGTCCGGGCCGAGTGCGTCGACCACCAGCCGGCGCACCTCCCGGACGTGGCCCGGCGCCGCGCGCCGGAGCTGGTCCTCGCCGCCCTCGGTGAGCCGCGCGCTGGTGCGCTTGCCGGCCGCCACGCACGACCCGCGGGTGACCCAGCCCGCCTGCTCGAGCCGCCCGACGGCGTGCGACAGCCGGGACGGCGAGCTCTGCGTGAGGCGCGCCAGGTCGCTCATCGGGATCTCGCCGTGCGGCCGCTCGGACAGCGCGACCAGCACGTTGTACTCGTAGAGGTTCATCCCCGAGTCCCGCTTGAGCTGCGCGTCGAGCGCCGCGGGCAGCGTCGTGAGCAGCGCGACGACGGCCTTCCAGCCCTCGACCTGGGCGTCGGAGAGCCACGGGGTGGCGTCCTCGACCCGCTGGCTCATGCCACGATGGTACCGGACTTGAACATTCAACACCGGAGTGCCTAGGGTGCGTGTTGAACATTCAACAGCGCGTCGCGTGCCCGCGGCGCCGTCCCCCCCGGGAGTCCCCATGACCGTGCTGCGCATCGACGCCTCCATCCAGGGCGCGCGCTCGGCGAGCACCGCGCTCGCCGACCTCGTCACCGCCGAGCTCGCGGCCGCGCGCCCCGACGAGACCGTCGTCCGCCGGCACCTCGGCGAGCAGCCGCTGCCCGCCGACGCGTGGGCCACCGCCGTGGGCGCCGGCTGGACGCCCGCCGAGCAGCGCACCCCCGAGCAGGCCGCCGCCGTGGCGATCGCGGTCGAGGTCGCCGACGAGCTCCGCGCGGCCGACGCCGCCGTGCTCGCGCTCCCGCTGTACAACTGGGGCGTCTCGCAGCACGTGAAGACCTGGATCGACCTCGCGATCGCGGGCGGCACCCCGGGCGACGCGTACCTGGCGGGCAAGCCGGTCGTGCTCATCGTGACCCGCGGCGGCGGCTACGGCCCGGGCACCCCGAAGCACGGCTGGGACCACAGCATCGACTACCTGCGCCGGATCGTCGGCGAGGTGTGGGGCGCGGACCTCACCGTGATCGAGCGCGAGCTGACCCTCGTCGGCGTGAACCCCGCGATGGACGCGCTGGCCGAGCCGGCCGAACTCATGAAGAAGGAGGCCGAGGCGGCGGCCGCGGCCGCCGGCCGGGCGCTCGCGGCGCGCTGACCTCCGCGCGCTCCCGACCGCCGGGATCGCATCTGTTGCGGGGTTCCCGGCCGGGGAACCCCGCGACGAGTGCAACCTCGGCGACCGCGCGGCGACCGCGGCGCGGCGAGGGCGGCGCGGTGCCGCGCGTCAGCGGCCGAGCAGCCAGCCGTTGTCCTGCGCGATCCGGACCGCCTCCGCCCGGGTGCGGCCGCCGGTCTTGCCCATCGCCGAGGACAGGTAGTTCCGGACCGTGCCCTCGGACAGGTACGTCTCGCGCGCGATGTCGGCGACGGTCCCGCCGCCCGCGGCGTGCACGAGCACGTCCCGCTCCCGCTCGGTCAGCGGGCTGGTGCCGATGGCGAGCGACTCGACCGCGAGGTCCGGGTCGACCACCCGCAGCCCGCGGTGCACCCGGCGCACCGCGTCGGCGAGCTGCTCGGCCGGGGTGTCCTTGACGACGAACCCGCTCGCGCCGGCGTCGAGCGCGCGCCGCAGGTACCCGGGCCGGCCGAACGTCGTGACGATCAGCGACCGGCACGCGGGGTGCTCCCGGCGCAGGGCCGCCGCCGCGGCGATGCCGTCCAGCCCGGGCATCTCGACGTCCAGCAGCGCGACGTCGGCGGCGGAGGCGCGCGCGGCCGGGACCACCTCGTCGCCGCGGCCAACCTGCGCGACGACCGCCAGGTCCGGCTCCAGGTCGAGCAGCGCGGCGAGCGCCCCGCGGACCAGCGCCTGGTCGTCGGCCAGCAGCAGCCGGATGGGCGCGGCGGCGGCGGCCGCGGTCACCGGGTGGCCCCGGCCGGCGCCGTGGTGACCCGCAGCCGGTAGCCGCCCAGCGGGCCGCGGCCCGTCTCGACGCGCGCCCCGGCGCGGCGGGCGCGCTCGGACAGCCCGGCGAGGCCGGTGCCGGGCGTGCGGCCGGCGGCGTCGACCGGGTCCTCGACGGCGCCGTCGTCGTCGATCGTCAGGGTGTCGGCGGACAGGGTCACGGCGACCTGGGTCGCGGCGGCGTGGCGCAGCACGTTGGTGGTCCCCTCGCGGACGGCCCACGCGAACAGCTCGCGCAGGTGGTCGGGCACGGCGTCCAGCGCGCCGGGCACGTCGGCCTGGATCCCCGCGGCGTCGAACGCCTGCCGGGCGCCGGCGAGCTCGCCGGCCAGGGTCACCGCGCGGGTGCCGGCGACCATGCCGCGCACGTCGGCGAGCGCCGCCCGGGCGAGGCCCTGCACCTCCAGCACCTCGGCGCGCGCCCGGTCGGCGTCGACGTCCATCAGCCGCGAGGCGAGCTCCGCCTTGACCGAGATGACCGTCAGGCTGTGCCCGAGGATGTCGTGCATGTCGCGGGCGATCCGCTCGCGCTCCTGCTCGACGGCGAGCACCGCCACCTCGTCCCGGGCTGCCTGGAGCTGGCGGTTCCGCTGCACGAGCTGGGTGAACCCGAACACGGCCAGCGTCGCCAGCACGACGGAGATCACCAGGTCGTCGATCGGCTCCCAGCCCGGGACGACCCGCGGCAGCACGAGGATCGCCGCGATCGACACCGGGGCGACCAGCAGCGCCCGCGGGTCGCGGAGCAGGAAGATCGCCGACACCCCGATGAACACCAGCCCGACGAGCCCGACCTCGTCGGCGGCGAGCGTGGACAGCGCGACGAGGGCGAGCTGGGCGGCCAGGACGGCCGCGGCCTGCGGGAGCGGGGTCGGCGGGGCGAACGGCGCGGCGCGCCGGGTCACCACCCAGGCGAACGACGCCGCGAGCAGCGCGACGGCGGCCAGCGACAGGTCCCGATCCGCACCGGGGCGTGCGTCCCACGCCGCCTGCCAGGGCTGGAGCAGGAACACCAGCCAGACCACGCCGAGCACGGGGCCGACGACGCGCATCCGCGCCGCGCGGCGCGGGTGGTCCGGCGCCCACCCGGCCCCCTGTGCGGGGCGCCGGGGTGCGTCGGCGGTCCCGTCGGTGCTCACGCCGCCCACCGTAGCCAGGTGGCCGTACGCCCCGGTGCAGGCGTCCGCGCCGGCGACCGGGCCGGCGGTCGCACGCGGGCCGGTGGTCACACCCGGGCCGTGTCGCGCCGGAACCGCCAGGCGGCGCCGCCGACGAACACGGCCGCCCAGGCCACCACGTTGACGACGGCCCACACCGAGACCCCGTCGCCGGTGAGCGGGGCGCGCACGATCTCGGCCAGCCCGTAGGTCGGCGACACCTGCGCGATGTCCGCGAACAGCCCGTCGCCGAGCGGCACGAACAGCCCGCCGGCGAACGCCAGCAGCGCGAGCACCGGGCCGAGGATCTGCATGACGTTCTCGGCCGGGAGCAGGTAGCCCATGAACAGGCCGAACGCCGCGAACACCACCGACCCGGCCCAGGCCAGGCCGACGCTCAGCGCGATCCGGCCGGCGTCGCCGCTCGCACCGGAGACCAGGCCGACCAGCGTCACGACCAGCACGGACGCCAGCCCCAGCACCATCGCCAGCACGACCTTGGTCGCGACGTACGTGGCCGGGCGGAGCGGGGTCAGCCGCAGCTGCCGGGTCCAGCCCTGGGCGCGCTCGACGGAGACGCTCGCGCCGCCCCCGGTCGTCGCGAGCATCGCGCCGTACAGGGCCATCGAGCTCATGATCCAGGCGGTGACGTTCGCGTGGCCGACGGACTGGGTCGTGTAGGCGTCGGCGGTGCCGAAGATGAGGAAGAACACCGGCGGCATGACCAGCGTGAACACGATGGTCCGGCGGTTGCGGAGCAGGCGGCGCAGCTCGACCGCGAGGAACGCGGGGTTGAGCAGGCCGGCGCGCGGGGCGCGGGCGGCGTCGGCGGAGGCGGCTGCGGTGCCGGTCGCGGTGGTGGTGGCGGTGCGGGCGGCTGCGGCGGTCATGCGAGGCTCCGGGCGGTCTCGGTGGGGCGGTCGGCGGGGGCGGCGTCCGTGTCGGCGGTCGCCTCGTCGGCGGCGCCGTCCCCGGTGAGCGCGAGGAACGCGTCCTCCAGCCCGCGGGCGGTGATCTCGACGTCGGACGCGGCGGTGGCGGTCAGCAGGTGCCGGGCGACGCCGTCGGAGTCGGTGGTGCGGACCAGCAGCCGGTCACCCCGCCGCTCGACCGAGCGGACCCCGGGCAGCGTGCGCAGGGCCGCGACCTCGGCGTCGTCGGCGCCGGGCAGCGCGGCCGACACCAGCCGGCCGGCCGCGAGGTTCTTCACCTGGGCCGCCGACCCGTCGGCGACCACCCGGCCGTGGCTGACCAGGACGACCCGGTCGGCGTAGGCGTCGGCCTCGTCCAGGTAGTGCGTGGCGAACAGGATGGTGCGCCCCCGGTCGGCGTCGGCGCGCAGCGCGTCCCAGAACGCGCGCCGGCCCTCGACGTCCATGCCGGTCGTCGGCTCGTCGAGCACCAGGACGTCCGGGTCGGGCAGCAGCGCGAGCGCGAACCGCAGCCGCTGCTGCTGCCCGCCGGAGCACTTGCCCACGGGCCGGTCGGCGACGTCCTCGATGCCCGCGCGGCGCAGCACCTCGGCGGTCGACCGGGTGGCGCGGAAGAACGACGCGGTGACCCGAACCGTCTCCCGGACGGTCAGGTCCTTCAGCAGCCCGCCGGTCTGCAGCACCGCGGCGACCCGCCCCTCGGCGATCGCGCGGTCGGGGTCGAGGCCGTGCACCTGCACGGTGCCGGCGTCGGGCCGCGCCAGGCCGAGCAGCATGTCGATCGTGGTCGTCTTGCCGGCGCCGTTCGGCCCGAGGAACGCGACGACCTCGCCCGGGCGGACCGCCAGGTCGATGCCGTCGACGGCCCGGACCGTGCCGAACGACTTCCGCAGGCCGCGGAGGTCGATGGCGAGCGGCCCGGTCGGGGCCGCGGGGGCGCCCGTCGCGGCCAGGGGTGCGGTGGTGTCCATGCCGACCAGCCTGGCGCGGGCGGTCGCGGCGCTCCCCGGCCGCCCGTCACCGGCTCGGCATGACGGATGTCATCGTCGTGCAGGCGCGCGCGACCGGTCGGGGGCACCGTCGCGCGGCTCGGCCGCGCCCGTCGCTCAGACGGCGACCGCGTCCAGCCGGAAGCCGCGGGCGCGCAGCCGGTCGACCAGGGCGTCGCCGAGCGCCGTGGCCGGGGTCAGCGAGCCCGCGCGGTCGGGGAGCGCCGACCCGTCGAGCGCGAGCGCCAGCGCGGCCTCGCCCAGCATCACCGCGGTCGCCGCGTAGCCGGGGTCGCCGGACGCCTGCACCCGCGCCGCGTACCGCCGTCCGGACGCGGAGGTCGCGAGGAACCGGTGCCGGAACCAGCCCGCCTCCCGGGTCGCGGCGTCCGGGCCGTCGCCCGCCGCGGGCAGCGCGCGCTCGACCAGCGCGCGGGTCGGCGGCAGCGCGAGCGCGGCGGCGCCCAGCGCGGTCGCCCCGGTCAGCGCGGCGGCGCGCAGGAGCCCGGCGGGGCCGCGCCCGGCGTCGAGGTGCTCGGCGTAGCGGAGCCCGCGGCCGTACGCCCAGCCGGTCAGGGCGTTCGACCGCCGGACCACCTGCGCGTCGAACGGGGCCATCACCGACGGCGCCGCCCACCGCCCGGCGACCCGGTGCGGCGGCGTGAGCAGCCGGGGCTGGGGCGTGCCCGGCTCCGCGGCGCGGTCGGGGGACAGCGCGTGCGCGTCGGCGTGCAGCCGCCGCGCGGCCGGGTCGGTGCGCACCGCCTCGGCCTCGCCGAGCAGCGAGGCCACCGTCCCGCCGGACACCCCGCCGCGCGCCGCGACGAGGGCCTGCACGTCCCCGAGCCCGCCGTCGTCGCCCGCGTCCGCCGCGGCCCGGTGCAGCAGGTGCACGCCCAGGTCGGACGGGATCGAGTCGTACCCGCACGCGTGCACCAGCCGGGCGCCGGTGGCGCGCGCCCGCGCGTCGGTCGCGTCGACGGCGGCCCGGACGAACGCCAGCTCGCCGCTGAGGTCGGCGTAGTGCGTCCCCGTGGCGGCGCACGCCTCGACCACGGGCAGGCCGTGGCGGCCGTAGGGGCCGACGGTCGACGCGAGGGCGGTGGCCGACCCCGACGCCCGGCGCAGCGCGGGCGCGTCCGTCACGTCGACGACGACCAGCGGCCAGTACGCGGCGCGCGCGGGCAGCCGGCGACGCACCGCGGCCAGCCGCTCCGGGTCCCGGCCCGCCAGCGCCACCCGGGTGCCGGGCGGGGCGACGCGGGCGAGGTGCTCGGCGGTCAGCGCGCCGACGAAGCTCGTCGCGCCCAGCAGGACCAGGTCGTGCTCGCGGTCGGCCATGCGCCGCACCGTAGGCACGGGCCGGTCCCGGGCGCGCGGCGGAGGGGTTCCGGGAGTACACGCTGCGCTGTACTGTCGTGCGCCATGGAGACGGTGACGCTCACGCACACGGCCGCGCTCGCGCGGCTGGGCCACGCGCTGTCCGACGAGACCCGCGCGCGGATCCTGCTCGCGCTCCGCGAGGCACCGGCCTACCCCTCCGACCTCGCCGACGCGCTCGGCGTCTCCCGGCAGGTCATGTCGAACCAGCTCGCCTGCCTGCGCGGCTGCGGGCTGGTCGAGGCGATCCCCGACGGCCGGCGCGTCTGGTACCGGCTCGCGGACGGGCACCTCGCGCCGGCGCTGGGCGACCTGCTCGCGCTGGTCGTCGCCGTCGACCCGGACTGCTGCGGCCCCGACTGCGCCTGCGCATGACCGCCGCCGCCCCGTCCCTCGGTCCTGCCCGCCGCGCGGTGCTCCAGCGGCGCATCCGCCTCGTCGTCGCGGCGACGATCGCGTACAACGTCGTCGAGGCGGTGGTCGCGATCGCCGCCGGGCGGGCGGCGTCGTCCGCCGCGCTGATCGCGTTCGGGCTCGACTCGGTGGTCGAGGTGCTGTCCGCGGCGGCGGTCGCCTGGCAGTTCGCCGCGCCCGACCCCGAGACCCGCGAGCGGGTCGCCATGCGCGCGATCGCCGTGTCCTTCCTCGGGCTCGCGGTGTTCGTGACCGTCGACGCCGCCCGGGCGCTGCTCGGCGCGGGGGAGCCGGACCACTCGACGGCCGGGGTCGTGCTCGCCGCCGTCAGCCTGGCCGTGATGCCGGGGCTGTCCTGGATCGAGCGGCGCACCGGCCGCGAGCTCGGCTCCGCGTCCGCGGTCGCGGACTCGAAGCAGACGCTGATCTGCTCGTACCTGTCGGCGGTGCTGCTCGTCGGGCTGCTGCTCAACGGCGCGCTCGGCTGGTGGTGGGCGGACCCGGTGGCGGCGCTGGTGATCGCGGGCTTCGCGGTGCGCGAGGGCGTCGAGGCCTGGCGCGGCGACGCCTGCGGCACGCCCCTGGCGGACCTGGTCGGCGGCGACGCCCGGGCCGCGCACGACGACTGCTGCTGACCGGCTCCGCCGAGGTCGAGGGCTTCCGTCGAGGTCGAGGGGTTCTCCCGGTCAGCGGACGGGAGACGCTCGACCTCGGCCGAGGACAGACCCGCCGCGGCCGCCGTCCCGCGCAGGGGTCGGGGCCGCGACCGCGGCGGGGGTCAGGGGGGCGGCCGGTCAGGCACCCCGCGCCGGGGCCGTGCCCGGGAGCGCGCCGCCCAGCTCGGGCACCGCCGCGCGCAGCCGCGCGGTGTACGGGTGCGCGGGCACGTCCAGCACCCGCCGGGCGGGGCCGCGCTCGACGACCCGCCCGGCCTCGAGGACCACGGCGTCGTCGCACAGCCGGTCGACGACGGCGAGGTTGTGCGTGATCAGCAGCATGGCCAGCCCGCGCTCGGCGCGCAGCCGCTCCAGCAGGTCGAGGATGCGCGCCTGCACGGTGACGTCGAGGGCGGACGTCGGCTCGTCGAGCACCAGCAGCCGCGGTTCGGCCGCCAGCGCCCGGGCGATGCCGACGCGCTGCCGCTGGCCGCCGGACAGCTCGTGCGGGCGGCGGTCGGCCACGGCGGGGTCCAGCCCGACGTCCGCCAGCAGCCCGGCGACGGCGCGCGCCCGCTGCGCGCGCGGCACCCCCAGCCCCTCGGCCACCGCCGACCCCACCCGCTGGCGCGGGTCGAGCGTCTCCGGCCCGTCCTGGAACACCGGCTGCACCGCGGCGCGGTAGGCGCGGCGACCCGCGGCGTCGAGGCGGTCGAGCGCGGTGCCGCGGTACCGGACCTCGCCGCCGACCGGGCGGAGCAGGCCGAGCGCGGCGCGGGCCGCCGTCGACTTGCCGGAGCCCGACTCGCCGATGAGCGCGACGGACGCGCCCTCCGCCACGGCCAGGTCGAGGCCGTGCACGACGGTCCGCCTCCCGTACGCCAGGTCGGCGCCGGACAGCTCGATGATCGGGGCCTCAGGCACCGGTGACCTCCTCCTCGGCGGCACGGCCGTGCCCCAGCCGCGGCACCGCGGCCAGCAGCGCCCGCGTGTACGGCACGGTCGAGCGGTGCAGCACGTGGTCCACGTCGCCCGCGTCCACCACGGCACCGTCCTGCATGACGACGACGTGGTCGGCGACGGTCGACACCAGCGCGAGGTCGTGGGACACGAGCAGCACCGCGGTGCCCTGCTCGCGCCGCAGCCGGTCGAGCACGGCCATGACCTCGGCCTGCACGGTGACGTCCAGCGCGCTGGTCGGCTCGTCGGCGGCGATCACCGGCGCGCCCAGGGCCACGGCGGTCGCGATCGCGAACCGCTGCGCCTGGCCGCCGGACACCTCGTGCGGGTACCGGTCGACGACGTCGGCGGGCAGCCGCACGGCCTCCAGCGCCGCGGCGACCCGGCGCCGCGCCTCGGCCCCGCGGACCCCGTGCCGGCGCAGCGCGTGCCGCGCCAGCCGGCCGAGCCGCATCGTCGGGTTCAGCGACCCCTGCGGGCTCTGCAGCACCAGCGACACCGCCGAGCCGCGGACGCCCCCGGCGGCGCGCTCGGACACGCCCACCATCTCGGTGCCGCCGACGACCACGGACCCGGACACCCGCGCGGGGGTCCCGTTCAGCAGGCCGAGGACCGCGAGCAGCAGCGTCGACTTGCCCGAGCCGGACTCGCCGACGACGGCGACGCACTGGCCGGGGCGGACGTCGAGGCTCGGCACGGCGGACACGACCCGGTCGCCGTACCGGACCTCCAGGTCGCGGACGGACACCAGCGGCGCCGCGGCGGCGGCCCCGGCGGTCACGACCGGCCTCCTGCGGCCCGCGGGTCGAGCAGGTCCCGCAGCCCCTCGCCCAGCATGTTGAAGCAGAAGGCCGTCACGAGGATCGCAAGGCCCGGGAACGCAGACACCCACCAGTGCGTCGTGAACAGCGACTGCCCGGACTGCACCATCAGGCCCCACTCGCTGGTCGGCTCGGTCGCGCCCAGCCCGAGGTACGACAGGGACGCCGCGGTCAGGATGACGCCGCCGGCGTCGAGGGAGAGCTGCACCAGCACCGGCGTCAGCGAGTTCGGCAGCACGTGCCGCAGGACGATCTTCACCGGGTGCACGCCGAGGCAGCGGGCCGCGTCGACGTAGGGGCGGGTGCGGACGGACTGCGCGACCGACGCGGACAGCCGGGCGTACCAGGGCCACCACGTGGCGGCGATCGCGATGATCGTCGTCTCCACGCTCGGGCGCAGGATCGCGGCCAGCGCGAGCGACAGCAGCAGCGCCGGGAACGCGAGGAACACGTCGGTGACCCGCATGATCACGTCCCGCAGCCAGCCGCCGGCGAAGCCCGCGACGACGCCGAGCGTCACGCCGACCAGCGCCGAGATCGCGAGCACCGCGACCGCGATGCCGAGCGAGGTGCGCGCGCCGTAGAGCACGCGGCTGAGCACGTCGCGGCCGACCTGGTCGGTGCCGAACCAGTGCTCCGCACCGGGCGCGAGCAGCCGGTCGGCGGGGTGCGTGGCGGTGGTGCCGTCGCCGGGGAACGGCGCGACCCACGGCGCCAGCACCGCGAGCACGACGATCACGAGGAGGGCGACGGCGGAGGCGGCGGCGAGCCGGTCGCGGCCCACCAGCCGGCCGAGCCGGGTGGCGAGCGAACCGGCGCCCGGCACGCGGGAGGCCGGCGGCACCGGCGGGGCGGGCGCCGCGGAGGTCACGGGGGAGGGGTGGATGCTCATGTCAGCCGGACCCGGGGGTCGAGGGCCGTCTGCGCGAGGTCGACGGCGAGGTTGAGGACGACGTAGACCAGCGCGACCGTCAGGGTGACGCCCGCGATGGCGGGGGTGTCGACGGACGAGATGGCGGTCGCCGTGTAGGAGCCGAGGCCGGGCCAGTTGAAGATCGACTCGACCAGGAAGCTGTTCACCAGCGCGTAGGCGAACACCAGCGCGACCAGCTGCAGCACGGGCGCCGAGGCCGCCCGCAGCGAGAACCGCACCAGCACGGCGAGCCGCCCGAAGCCGAGCGCCCGCTCCATGCGGGCGTGGTCCTGCGCCGCCTCCTCGAGCAGCGCCGCGCGGGTCATCTGCGCGATGACGCCGGTCGGGTACGCGGCGAGCGCGAGCGCGGGCAGCACCAGGTGGTGCAGCACGCTGCCGACCATGGCCCAGTTCCCGGTGATCAGGGCGTCCACGACGGTGATGTCCGTCCACACGCTGAGCGGGCTGGTCGAGTCGAGCGCGCGGTCGTACTCGCCGGCGGTCGGGAACCAGCCGAGCCGGGTCGCGAACACCAGCTGGAGCACGAGCGCCAGCAGGAACACGGGCGCGGACACCGCGAGCACCGAGCCGACCCGCACCGACACGTCCACGCCGCCGGCGCGCCCGCCCCGGTACCGCGCGGCCAGGATCCCGAGCGGGACGCCGAGCAGCACGGCCAGCAGCATCGCGGCGCCGACCAGCTCCAGCGACGCCGGCAGCGCCGACCCGAGGTCGGACGCCACCGGCTGCCGGGTGTGCAGGCTGGTGCCGAGGTCCCCGCGGACGAGGTCCCCGAGGTAGCGGACGAGCTGCACCGGGAGCGGCTGGTCGAGGCCCAGCCGCTCCCGGGCGGCGGCGAGCTCCGACGCGCTGGCCCGCGCGCCGGTCGCCGAGACGGCCGCGTCACCGGGGACCGCGCGCGCGACGAGGAAGCTCACGACCACCACGCCGAGCACGACGACGGCGGCCTGCGCCAGGCGGCGCACCAGGTGACGGGCCAGCACGGTCAGCGGCTCAGCTCGTGCACGAACACAACGTTCGGGTAGGCCGGGTTGTCGGTGTAGCCCTGGACGTCGTCGCGGAACGCGCGCTGGTAGGTGTCGACCCACAGGGTGCTGACGGCGGCGTCCTCGACCTCGATGCGCTGCTGCAGCTGCTCGTAGGCGGCCTGGGCGGCGTCGGTGTCGGTCGCGGTCAGGGCCGGCAGCTCGTCGATGAGGGCGTCGACCTCGGGGTCGGCCAGGTACGACAGGTTGAAGTACGGCTCGTCGGAGGAGCGGAACACGTTGACGAACCAGGAGTACGCGTCGGCGTAGTCCGGGTACCAGTACATGACGAAGATGTCCTGGCGGTCGCCGGTGCGCGCCTGGTCCCACTGCGCGTTCCACTGCAGCGGCTGCGCGTCGAGGGTGACGCCGAGCTCGGCGAGCGCGGAGGTGAGCAGCGTGACGTAGAGCTGCTGGTTGTCGTCGCCCTGGGCGTAGGTCATGGTCAGCGTCAGCGGGTTGCCGTCGCCGTATCCGGCCTCGGCCAGCAGGTCGCGCGCCGCGTCGAGGTCCTGCTCGGTGCTGATGCCCGCGCCGGAGCCGAGCAGGCCGTCGGGGACGATGCCCTGCGCGGCGACGCCGGAGCCGTTGAGCGCGTCGACCAGCCCGGGGGTGTCGGTCGCGAGCTGCACGGCCTGCCGCACCCGCACGTCGGCCAGCGGGCCGTCGGCGGTGTTGTAGAGCGCGAGCAGGTTCTGGAACGAGCCGGTCTCCGAGGTGGCGACGCCGTCGGTCGACTCGGCCTGGTCGAAGATCTCCGGGTTCAGCGTCTCGACGAAGTCGACCTCGCCGTTCTGCAGCAGCTGCCAGGCGGTGGTGGTCTGCGGGGTCACGCGGTACTCGACCGTCGTGTACTGGCCGTCCTCCCAGCCGCCCCAGTAGCCGTCGTAGGCGCCGAGCGTGAGCTCGTACTCCTGGCCGCTGGCCCAGTCCTCGACGGCGTACGGGCCGGTGCCGGCCTCGTTGCCCTCGGCGAACCAGGCGTCCAGGTCGCCGCCGTCGCCGGCGGCCTCGGTGTCGTAGACGTACGCCGCGTACGCGGACGACGCGATCAGGTCGACCGGGGCCGCGTAGGACAGGTGGAACACCAGCGTCGTGGCGTCGGCGGCCTCGATCGAGTCGACGGCGTCCCAGATGTACGCGGCGCCGCCGGCCTTCGCGATCGTGCGGTCCAGCGCCTCCTTGGCGGCCGTGGCGTCGAGCGCGCGCCCGGTGTGGAACGTGACGTCGTCGCGCAGCGTGAACGTCCAGGTCAGGCCGTCCTCCGACGACTCCCAGTCGGTCGCGAGGCGGGGCTCGACGGTCTCGGTAGCCGCGTCGTACCAGGTCAGCGACTCGTAGACGTTCTCCATCGCCCGGATCTCGTTGGAGTAGGACAGGGCGGGGTCCCACTCGGTGACGATCTCGGTGTTCGTGACGAACGTGAAGGTGTCGTCCGAGGACGAGGCCGCGGCGGTCTCGCCGGTGCCGCGCGTCTGGCCGCCGCCGCACGCGGCGACCAGGGCGAGGACGGCGACCGCGCCGGTGGTGGTCAGGATGCTGCGTCGCACGGGGGTGCTCCGTTCTGCGGGGGAGGGGGAGGGGAGGGTCAGAGCGCGCCGAGGGGGCCGGCGGCCTTGACCTGCACGCGGATCGCGGGCTCGGGGAGGTAGGAGAGCGGGACCTCGGTCAGCTCGACGACCTCGACGTGCTCGGGGTCGGCGCCGGCCTGGATCGCCCGGCGGCACGCGACCGACTTGGCCTCGTCGAGCGCCTCGGTGCGGCCCGCCCCGGCGGGGACGATCGCCTCCCAGCGGCCCGACGCCAGCGCGATGGCGGCCCCCACGGCGTTGGCGACCTGGCCGAACTCCGGGCGGAGCACCGCGGCCACGCCGGGCACGTCGTCCGGGACCAGGAACGCCCCGCCGCCGACGGCGACCAGCGGCTGCTCGGAGCGGCCCATCGTCACCATGTCGACGGCCTCGGCGATCGCCTCGTCCGCGGCGGCCAGGCCGGCGGCGAGCAGCGCGCGGTCGTCCTCGCCGACGCGCGCGGCGTCCGCGATGTCGATCGTGGTCCGGCCGGCGACCAGGCCGCCGTCCGTCAGCGTCGGGGTCTCGCCGCCGAACGCGAGGCCGTGCTGCGGCAGCGCGTAGCCGACCGAGTCGGGCCCGATGCGGACCTCGTCGGCGGTGCCGCGCACCCGGGTGCCGCCGCCGACCGCGATGCCGAGGATGTCGGGCATCCGGAAGTTCGTCCGCACCCCGCCGATGTCGACCGCCAGCGCCGACTCCCGCGGGAAGCCCTTGAGCAGCACGCCCAGGTCGCTGGAGGTGCCGCCGACGTCGATCACGACGGCGTCCTGCACCCGGGACAGGTAGGCGGCGCCGCGCAGCGAGTTCGCCGGGCCGGAGCCGATGGTCAGCACCGGGTAGCGCGCCGCGTAGTCGGGCGCCATCAGGGTGCCGTCGTTCTGCGCGAAGTACGTGACGACGTCCAGGCCGTGCGCGCGGACCACGTGGTCGAGCGCGTCGGTGACATCCCGGGCCACGCCGTACAGCGCGGCGTTCAGCGCGGTGGCGTTCTCCCGCTCGACCAGGCCGAGCGAGCCGATCTCGTGGCTGAGCGACACCGGCACGTCCGCGCCGGCCTCGTCCGCGACGATCTGCGCGACCTCGAGCTCCTGGTCCCGGAACGCCGGGCTGAACACGCCGGTCACGGCGAACGCGTCGGCCGCCTCCCGGTGCTTCCGGACGAACGCCCGGATCGCCTCGGTGTCCAGCGGTGCGATCGGGTAGCCGTCGATCAGGTGCCCGCCGCCGACCACGACGGCGTCGACGAGGGCGGCGTCGCGCAGGTCCTTCGGCCAGGAGTACAGCGGCGGCACGGCGGTCGTCGCGGGCGCCCCGATCCGGATGACGCCGACCCGGCCGAGGCCGCGGCGCTCCAGGATCGCGTTCGTCGCGTGCGTGGTGCCGAGCATGACCCGGCCGACGCGGGCGCGGTCGTTGCCGAGCTGGTCGAGGACCGCGCCGACCGCGGCCTGCAGGCCGGAGGTCACGTCGCGGGTGGTGGCCTGCTTGGTCCAGGCCAGGACGGTGCCGCTCTCGTCGAGCACCACGGCGTCGGTGTTCGTCCCGCCGACGTCGATCCCGATGCGCAGCGGGCGCTGCCGCAGGTCAGCCACGGACGGCTCCGATCTCCTCGACGGGGACGTAGTCCAGGTCGTAGCCGAAGGCCCGGGGGCCGACGACCTCGAGCCCGCGCTTCGAGCGCCACAGGGGATGGCACGCCCAGGCCAGGACGCTGACGCGCTGGCCGTAGCGGAGGTTCTCGGTCTGGACGGCGCGGGCGCTCGCGGTGTCGACCACGGTGATGAGGTCCGGCACGGAGGCGAGCAGTGTGCCCTCGTCGAGCACGACGAGGTTCTCGTTCTGGATCTCGACGCGGACCAGGCGGCCGCGGTCGTCACCCAGGCCGTCGATGACGACGGAGCCCCGGACGAAGCCGCCGCCGGTGCGGCGCTCGATGTCGATGATCTTGCCGGTGACCAGCACGCGGGCGTCCAGCGCCTCGACGAGCGCGGCCAGCGGGTCCTCCGCGCCCTCGGTGGCGTGGCCGAGCCGGACCGCCTGGCTCACGGTGCCGGGGATGACCGCGCCGTCGAGCTGCGCGCCGTCCAGCAGGTAGTCGGCCATCAGGGCGTGCGACCCGGCGGCCACGGCGACCGCGCGGGCCAGCCGCTCGGCCCACAGGCCGTCGACCGGCTTCATCGTCGTGACGTTGCCCAGGGTGTCGGCCAGCACGATCGAGTTCACCGGCAGCCCGGCGACGTACATCGAGATCATCTGGACCTCGGGGAACGCGCGGCCCATGCCGTCGGCGTCCACCAGCGGCACGCCGAGGCGCGCGGCCCAGGCGACCGGCTGCACGCCGTTGGAGCCGCCGATCTCGGAGGACATGACGGCGGCCACCTCGCGGCCGGTCAGCTCCTCGACCGCGTCCCGCAGCCGCAGCACGTCGTCCGCGTCGGGGATCATCTCGGCCGACACGGTGGGGGCGCCGATGCCCGACAGCGGCACGACGAGGGCGTCCGGGGCGACGTCGCCCGGCTGGACCACCTCGACGGGCCCGTACTGCTCGAGGGCGTGGCCGGCGGCCAGCAGCCCGGTCTCGACGCCGCCGCCTCCGCCGGTGCTGAGCACGGCGCAGCCGCGCCCGAGGGCGCCGACCGACTCCGCGTCGATGGTCTGGATGGGGGAGAACACGCTCACGCTCTGGAGTCTGCGGGCCGGGTCCGGGTGGTGAGAATGTCGTCTCATCACGAGTTTTGGCGCAGAACTGTGCTGCGGACACAATTCGGGGCATGGCGACGGTCGGTGAGCTGGTGGCGCGTGGCGCGCATCACGGTCTGCGGGTGCTCGGGGCGGGTGATCCGGCGGCGGCCGCCGGGGCCGGCGGGGCCGGGGGTGAGGCGGGCGCGGCAGCCGAGGCGGCGGAGGTGCGCGAGGTCGCGACGGTCGGCGACCTGGCCTCGGTCGGGTCGCCGGCCGCCGGTGCGCTCGTCGTCCTCATGGCCGGGGCGCTGCGGGCCGCCGAGCCGTACGAGGTCGACGTCGCGGTCCGCCGGTCCGCGCAACGCTCGCACGCGGGGCTGGTGCTGGTCGGCGCCGACCGGGTGCCGGTGACCGCGGCCCGCATCGCCGCGCGCGCCGGGCTGCCGCTGCTCGCGGTGCCGGCGACGGCGGACGTGAACGAGCTCATCGTCTGGCTGAACCGCACCGTGCGCGGCGGGACCTCCGACACCGTGGCGCGGGCCGAGGCGGTGCTGGACGTGCTGGCCCGGGGTGCGGCCGGCGACGACGAGGCCGAGGACGGCGGGGTGGCGGCGCTGCTCGCGGCGGTGTCCGACGCGCTGGGGCGGCCGGTGGAGCTGCACGGGGACGCCGGGGGCCTCGGGGGCGTCGGGCGAGGGGCTGCCGCGGCGGGGTCCGCGGGGTCCGCGGGGTCCGCCGGGGCCGCCGGGTCCGTCGACGGGTCCGCCGACCCCGGCGCGGTGCTCGTCGGCGAGCGCGTGGTCGGCACCGTCCGGTGCGCCGTCCCCGACCGGGCGGCGGACCTCGTCATCCCGTCCGTCGCGGCGGCGGTGGGCCGCCTGGTCCGCCGCACCCTGGAGCACCGGTTCGCGCCGTCGCAGACCCGTGCGGAGCTGCTGGCGCAGATCGTCGTCGCCGAGCCGACCCACCTGGTCGGCCTCACCGAGCAGGCGCGGAGCATCGGCCTGCCCGTCGACAGCACCCACGTGGCGTTCTGGGTCGACCTGCGCCCGCGGCACGACGGCGAGGGCGACCCGCCGATCGCGGAGCGCCGCCGGCTGCTGTCCAGCGCCGAGATGCTCTGCCTCGAGATCATGCACCCGTCCGACACCTGGTGGCACGTGGTCCGGGTCGGCGGCAGCCTGCTCCTGCTGGCCAGCGACGACGACGGCGGCGACGGCCAGCTGCTGGTGCGGGCGGCGCGCGCCGACGTCGACGTGGCCGTGGCGCGGCTGGTCGCGGACGAGGGCGCCGTGGTGCACGTCGGCATGGGCACCGACCAGCGCGGCCTCGGCGGTATCCGGCAGTCGTCGGTCGAGGCGCGGTCCGCGGCCGAGCTCGCGCTGCGCACCGGACGGCACGGGGTCATCACCGTCATGGACACCACGGGTCTGCGCCGGGTGCTGGCCGACCTGCACGCGTCCCCGCTGTCCCGCCGCGTGATGGGCGAGCTGCTCGCGCCGGTCGACGCGCTGGGGCCGGCCCGGGCGGCGACGGCCGTGCGGACGCTGTCGGCCTACCTGGACCACCAGTGCTCGCCGAAGCACGCCGGGGCCGCCCTGCACCTGCACCCGAACGCGGTCACCTACCGGATCCAGCGGATCACGGAGACGCTGGGCGTCGACCTGGCCGACCCGGACGTGCGCCTCGGCCTGCACCTCGCGTGCCGGATGCGGGGCCTCCTGGACGCGGCCCCGGCCTCCTGACGCGCCAGCCCGCGCGGCCGCGCGCCGCCCGCGCGGCCCTCGCCGCCGGCGCCGAGCTTGCACTTGTTGCGGGGTTCGCGGCATCGGAACCCCGCAACAAGTGCAAGCTCGGCGGGTTGCGCGGGTGCGCAGGGTGCGCTCGGGACGGACGTCAGCCGGCGGCGACCTCGTCGAGCAGGGCGAGGCTGGCGGCGACGATCTCCGCCTGCGCCTCCTCGCGGGGGACCGTCGGGGTGCCGTCGCCCGGCTGCGGCCCGTAGTCGGCGAAGAACGCGTGCACCGCGCCGTCGACCTCGGTGAACGTCGTCGCCGCCGGCAGGTCCGCGCGCGACGCGTCGACGTCGGCCGGCGTGGTCAGCCCGTCCTCGGACCCGGACACCGACGCGACGACCAGGTCCGCGTCGGCCATGTCGCCGAGCGGGTACGACGCGTGCAGCAGCAGCCCGGCCACCTCGTCGTCGTGCGCGGCCGCGAAGGAGGACGCCGCGACCCCTCCGAGCGAGTGCCCGCCGACCGCCCAGCGCTCGACGCCGTCGAACGCCGACATCGCCGACGCCGGCTGGTCGGGGGAGGTCAGCGCGATGCCCATCGGCTCCTTCAGGGCGACCACCAGGTACCCGGCCTCGGCGAGCGGCCGCAGCACGGCGGCGGTGGCCCGGACGTCGACCCGGGCGCCGGGGGAGTAGACCAGGCCGGTCGTCGGCTCGGCCCCGCGCGGGACGAACGCGTACCAGCCAGCCGACTCCCGCACCTCGACGGCGTCGTCGCCGCGCAGGGCGTCGAGCGCGGCGTCGGTCGCGGGGAACGGGCGGAGCCAGGCGGTCGCGGCGGCGAGCACGGCGAGCAGCGCGAGGCCGACCCCGGCGCCGGTGGCGCGCAGCACGCGGCGGCCGCGGGGGCGCGCCGGCGCCGGGCCCGCGGCGGGCTCGGCGTGGGGCGACGGGGCGGGCTCGGCATGGGGCGAGGCGGCGGGCCCGGCGTGGGGCGACGCGGCGGTCGGGTGCGCGACGCCCGGCCGCCGGCCGCCGGTCGGCGG
>NZ_JBYTEP010000015.1:0-77350 GCF_058792015.1 Cellulomonas sp. EB106-03-03-XG116 | reverse complement strand
GCGACGGGGTGACCGACGACCGGCCGGCCGCGGGCGGCACCCCCGCGGTGGGCGCGGACGGCGGCGCCGCGGCGGACCGCGACCGGGACCGCGACCGCGACCGCGACGAGGCCAGCGACGTGACGCCGGTGCGCGGCACCCGCGCGGTGCCGGCCTCCACCGGGGCGACCGAGGCCGTGACGGCGCGGGTCCCGGCGGACGACGACGCGCCGGCCGCCCCGGGCGACGCCGCCCCGGGCGACGCCGTGCCGGGCGACGCCGTGCCGGGCGACGCCGCCCCGGGCGACACCGTCGCAGCCGACGCGCCGGACGGCGACGCCGAGGCCCACCCCCGCGAGGCGCCCGAGGGCCGCCCGGACCGGGCCCTCGACGCCGACGCGCACCCCGACGACCTCCCCGCCGCCCCCGCCCGCCCGGCGGGCTCGATCGCCGCGGCCGCCGCCGCGTCCCTCGCGTTCGCCGTCGTGGCCGCGGGCGCCCCGGTGCTGCTGCTGCCCGGCGTCCTGCTCCTGCTGGTCGTCGCCGCCTGCGCCCCGCGGGGCCGCCGGTTGCGCGTCGTGCTGGCCGTGGTGCCGGCCCTCGTCCTGCTCGGGCCGCTGCTGGCCGAGGCGGCGTCACGCGGCCTGGAGGGCGTGCGCCTGCTGCTCGCCGACCCGGGCGCGCCGCTCGCCTCCGACCCGGCCTCGCCGGTCGCCGCGCTGCTGGGCGTGCCGGTCGACGGCGCCGCCCTGGTGCCGTCCTGGCTGCCCGGCTGGGTCCCCGAGGGCGTCGCCACCTGGTGGCCCGTCGCGACCGGCGGCGCGGTCCTGCTGCTCGCGCTGGTCGCCCTGCTCCGCGGGGTCCCGGTCGCCCGCGCGGTCCGGCTCGGCTGGTTCGTCGCCGCCGTCGGGCTGGCCGCCGCGCTCGTCGCCGGCCGGGTGGCCGTGGGCGAGGACGACGGCACGGTCGTCGTCGGCTGGGCCGGCTCCGGCGTGTCCCTCGCGATGGCCGGGCTGCTCACCGCCGCGGTGCTCGGCACCCGCGGCACGCGGGCCTGGCTGGACCGGGCGTCGTTCGGCTGGCGGCAGCTGACCGCCGCCGTCGTGACCGCCGTGGTCGTCGTCCTGCCGCTGGTCGCCTGGGCCGGCTGGGCCTGGCAGGCGCGCGACGGCGCCGCCGCGGACCTGACGACCATGGACCGCGCCGTCGTGCCGGCGATCGGCCGGCAGACCCAGCAGTCCGAGGACGCCCCGCGCGTGCTCGCCCTCGTGCCCGCGACCGAGGACCCCGCGAGCGGTGGCACCGCCGCCGCGGGCGCGGTCGACTGGCAGCTGCTCCGGGGCGACGGCCCGCAGGTGCTCGAGTCCGCCGCGGCTGCGCGCACCGCCGGGCTGCGCGGCGGGCCGACCGACGCCGCCCCCGCGGACCCGGACGACGCGGAGGCCGAGGTGCAGGCGGTCGTCGGCACCCTCGCCGCCGGGTCCAGCACGGACGTGGCCGCGGACCTCGCGGCGCTGGCGGTCGCGGACGTCCTGGTCCCGCCCCTGCCCGCCGCCGAGGACGACCTCACGCGGGAGCAGGCGCGCACCGCGCTGATCGGGCGCCTCGACGCCACGCCCGGCCTGGAGCGGATCACCGAGGGCGACGCCGGCGTCATCTGGCGCGTGCAGCCCTCGGGCGGCGCGGTCGGCGAGGACGCGCAGGCGTCGACCGGGGACGCCTCGGCGGCCGCCGACGCGGCCGCCTCCGCGGACCCCGACGCGGACGCCGACACCGCGGTCCCCACCGTCGTGACCGCCTGGGCGCGCCTGGTCCCGGACGCCCGCGCCGCGCAGGACGCGGCCGGCCTGGCGTCCGCCGACGCGGTCGCCGTCCCGGCGGTGCCGGGCGTCGTGACCCGCGTGGACACCGGGATCGAGCCGGGCGACGCGGGGCGGCTGCTCGTGCTCGCCGAGCGCGCGGACGCGGGCTGGCGGGCGACGCTCGACGGCCGGCCGCTGCGCGCGGTGACGGACGGCTGGCGGCAGACGTTCGAGGTCGGGGCGGAGGGCGGCCGCCTGGTCGTCACGCACACCGCGCCCGACCGGACGGCGTGGACGGTCGCCCAGGGCGCCGTGGGGCTGCTGGCCCTGCTGCTCGCGCTGCCCGTCCGCCGCCGTCGGGCTGGGAGGCGATGACGTGACCGACCCGACCGCACCGCGCCGGACCGGGCGCGCCGCGCGGCTGCTCTCCGGGGTGCTCGTGCTCGGCCTCACCGGGGGCGTCGTGGGCCTCGCCGTGGCGGCGCCGCCCGACGAGACCGGCCCGGTGCCCGCCGCCACCGTCGACGTCGCGCCGACGGCCACCACGCTGGTGTGCCCGGGGCCGCTCCAGCTCCCCGACGACTCGCTGTCCGGGGACTCGGCGTTCGACCGGGTGCCGGTCGCGCCCGTCGAGCGTGTCACCGGCTTCGACACCGTGACCTCCGCCGCCGCCTCGCTGACCGTGCTCGGCGCGGACCCGGTGGCGCTGACCGACGGCGCGGGGTCCGTCGCCTCGCCGGGCGCCGCGACCGTGCTGCGCGCCGAGCCCGTGGCCGGCGAGCCCGCCCGGGTGGCCGGCGCCACCTCCTCGGTCGTCACCGACGGCGACCTGCGCGGCCTGTCCGCCGCGTCCTGCGCGCGCCCGTCCGCCGACGTCTGGCTGGTCGGGGGCAGCACCGAGCTGGAGAGCACCGCCGACCTCGTGGTGGTGAACCCGGGCGCCACGCCCGCGGACGTGACGGTCGAGGTGTGGGGTCCGTCCGGCCCGGTCGACCTGGCGAACGGCGGCACCTTCCTCGTCGCGCCCGGCGCGGAGCGGGTGGTGTCCCTGCCGGGCGTCGCCGCCGAGCAGCGCCGGATCGCGGTCCGGGTCACCGCCGCCGGCGGCCAGGTGTCGGCCTACCTCCAGGACTCGCTGCTCGACGGGTTCACCCCGCGCGGCACCGACCTCGTCACCGCGGGCACCGGACCCGCGACGACCCAGGTGGTGCCGGGCATCTCCGTGGTCGCCACCGAGGTGGACGCCGCGGACGCCGGCGCGCTCCGGCTGCTCGTGCCGGGCGACCGCGACGCGACCGTCTCCGTGCGGCTGCTCGGGCCCGACGGCGACGTCGCGCTGCCCGGCGCCGAGGAGCTCGACCTCCCCGCGGGCGAGGTGACCGACGTGTCGCTGGGCGGCCTCGCCGCCGGCAGCTACACCGCCGTCGTCGAGTCGACCGAGGCCGTCGTCGCCGGCGCGATGATCGCGCGCGAGGGCAAGGCCGGCGAGCTCGACGAGGGGCCCCGGCTCGAGCGCGCGTGGGCGGCGGCCGCCGCTCCGGGGAGCGGTCTGGTGGCCGTGCCCTCGGGCAGCGCGGGGACGCTCACGCTGACGGCCGTGCCGACGGACGGCGAGGACGACGCCTCGGAGCCGGAGGCCACCTCCGCCCCGTCCGCCGCGCCGAGCCCGGAGCCGACCGAGGGCCAGCGGCCCGACCCCGAGGCCGACGCCGCGCCGCAGGGCCCCGTCGTCACGGTCACGCTGCGCGCGTACGGCACCGCGGGCGTGCTGGCCGAGCGGGAGGTCGACGTGCCGGTCGGGTCGACCGTGCCGTACGCGGTCAAGGACCTGGGGACCGGTGTCGTGGGCGTCGAGGTCGTCGGCCCGGACGACGACGCCGTCGCGCTGTCGTGGGCGCTGTCCGCGGTGGTGGCGCACGCGAGCGGCCCGCTCGTCGCGGTGCTGCAGCCGGTCGCCGACGCCGAGGCGGTCACCCGGGCGCAGGTGCGCGAGGGGTCGCGCGTCGGCCTGGACTGAGGCGCACGACCCCGCGGCTCACCGCGCCGCGCGCAGCTCCACGACCTCGCGCGCCCGCAGGCCCAGGGACACGGCGGCCCGCACCGGCCACTGGTACCAGCGGTGGTACCGCCGGTGCAGGTACCGCTCGGCGGACCGGTGGTGCGCCGAGATCATCGCGGCCGGCTTCGCCTTCCACGAGACCCCGCCGACGTGGGTCACCCGCGCGGAGGGGACGTACAGGTTCGGCCGCCCGGCCAGCGCCAGACGCTCGCCCAGGTCGACGTCCTCGAAGAACATGAAGTAGTCCTCGTCGAACCCGCCGACCGCCTCGAACGCGTCGCGTCGCAGCAGCAGGCACGCCCCGGACAGCCAGCCGGCGGACCGCTCGGCGCCGGCCGTCTCCTGGCGGCGCTGGTACGCGCGCGTCCACGGGTTGCCGGGCCAGACCTTGCCGAGCACGGCGTGGCCGGCGCCCTGGGTCAGCGACGGCAGCTCGCGCGCCGAGGGGTAGACCGTGCCGTCCTCGTTGAGCAGCGCGGGCCCGAGCGCCCCGGCCTCGGGGTGCCGCCCGGCGGCGTCGAGCAGGGTGTCGAGCGACCCCGGCTCCCAGACGACGTCGGGGTTGGCGACCACGAGGAACGGCTGCGTCGCCCCGGCCGCGCCGGCGTTCGCGCCGCCGCCGTAGCCGAGGTTCTCGCCCGTGCGGACCACGCGGCCGCCCGCCTCGGCGGCGACCCGGTCGGCGACGGCCGGGTCGGCACCGTTGTCGACCAGCACCAGCTCGACGGGTGCGGTCGTCGCGGCGGCGAGGGACCGGGTGAAGTCCGCGAGCTCCGGGCCGGGGTTGTACACGATCGTGACGACCCGGACGGCGGGCCGCCCGGCGGACGGGTCCGGCGTCGGGGTGGCGGGGGCGCGGCTCGGCTCGGGGGTCGTCGTCATGGCCGGGTCAGGCTACCGTCCGTCCCCGAGCTCGGGGTCGACCTCCTCGGGCGAGCGCCCCAGCAGGTGCGCGACCTGCTCGACGACCACCTCGTGCACGACGTCCGCGAGCTCGTCCGCGTCGACCGCCCGCGACTCCACCGGCCGCCGGTAGACGACGATCCGCGGCGGCAGCCCGGGCTGCGACGGGAACGACCGCCCGAGCGGCACGCCGCCGGACTCCCACGGCGCCGGGTCGGACGGGGGCACGTCCTCGACGGCGAACTCCACCCCGTCGAGGTACTTCCCCCAGCGGACCTCCAGCCGCTCGACCGAGTCGAGCACGAGGTCGTCGAACCGCTCGGCGCGGGTGCGGTGCGCGGGCAGCGACGCCGGGAGCAGCGGGCCGCGGATGCCGCGGCCGCGGCGGTCCCGGCGGCGGACCGCGCCGACGCGGGGGACCGGTCCGCCCGGGGTGCCGGGGGCGGCGGGGACGTGCCGACGGGGTGCCACCACGGCACTGTATCCGGGTGACAACGCGGGTCGCGCACGCGTTCCCGCCGCGTGCGGCGGTAGGTTCTACCCCGTGAGACCCGTCCGCCAGTGCTCCCGCACCGCGTGCGGTCGTCCGGCGGTCGCGACCCTGACGTACGTGTACGCCGACTCGACGGCCGTCCTCGGCCCGCTCGCCAACCTCGCCGAGCCGCACTCCTACGACCTGTGCGCCGAGCACGCCTCGCGCCTCACCGCCCCGCGGGGGTGGGAGGTCGTCCGGCTGACGCCCGAGTTCGTCGAGACCGGCCCGAGCCACGACGACCTGCTCGCGCTCGCCGACGCCGTGCGCGAGGCGGGCCGCCCGGCCCCCCGGCACGCGGCCGCGGTGCCCGACGGGCTGCCGCCCGCCGCCGAGCTCGACACCGAACGCCGCCGCGGGCACCTCCGCGTGCTGCGGGGCGAGGACGGCTAGCCCGCGATGGCCGGTGCAGGGGGCGGCGGAGCAGGACGCCGCAAGGGACGTCGGGGGGAGCCCGAGCCGACCCCGCTGGGCTCGCTGAGCCAGGCCGGGCAGGAGCACCCCCCCGGCACCGAGGAGTGCGAGGTGTGCGGGTCGACGCGCCTCACCCGGCTGCACCTCGCGCTGGCCGACGGGACGGACGTGACGTTCGTGTCCTGCCACGAGTGCGAGCACCGGGCGTGGTTCCCGCTGGACGGCGACGGGACGTCGCTGAGCCGGGACGAGGTCGTGCGGCGGTCGAGCCGGGGCTGAGCCGGCACCGCGTCGGTCACCGCCCGAGCGTCGCCCCCGTCGCCGCGTCGAAGGTGTGCACGGCGGCCGCCGCCACGTGCGCGGTGGTCCGTTCACCCGGCCGCAGCCCCGACTCCGCGGGCACCTTCGCCACGATCCGGTGCGCGCCGGAGCGCAGAGTCGCGAACGCGTCGTCGCCGCGCAGCTCGAGGAGCACCACCTCGGCCGCCAGCTCGGCGTCGCCGTCCCGCGCCGCCCCGGAGCCGACCCGCACCTGCTCGGGGCGCACCCCGAGGCTGAGGTCCTGGCCGTCGGCCGCGTGCTCGGAGCCCGCGGGGCGCCAGCCGCGAGGCACCCGGGCGTCGGCGAGCAGCAGACCGCCCCCGGCGTTCCGGGCAGGCAGCAGGTTGATCTCCGGCTCCCCGAGGAAGGTCGCGACGAACTGCTCGGCCGGGTGGGCGTACAGCTCGCGCGGGGTGCCCTGCTGCCGGATCACGCCGTCCCGCAGCAGCACGACGCGGTCGGCCATCGTCATAGCCTCGACCTGGTCGTGCGTGACGTAGACGGTGGTGACGCCGAGCGAGCGGTGCAGGGCGAGGATCTCCGCCCGCATGGTGCCCCGCAGCTTGGCGTCCAGGTTGGACAGCGGCTCGTCCATCAGGAAGATCCGGGACTCCTGGACCATCGCGCGAGCCAGGGCGACGCGCTGCCGCTGCCCGCCCGACAGCTCGGCGGGCGGGCGATCGAGGTAGGGCGTGAGGCCGAGCGTCTCCGCCACGGCGCCCACCTTCTCGCGGACGACCGCGCGGGGCGTGCGGCGCAGGCGCAGACCGAACGAGACGTTCTGCGCGACGGACATGTGCGGGTAGAGCGCGTAGTTCTGGAACACCATCGACACGTCCCGGTCCTTCGGGTGCACGTCGTTCATCCGGCGGCCGTCGACGCGGACGTCGCCCGCGGTCACGTCCTCCAGGCCGGCGAGCATGCGCAGGATCGTCGACTTGCCGCACCCGGACGGGCCGATGAGCACGACGAACTCGCGGTCCTCGATGGTGAGCGAGACGTCGTCCACGGCGAGCGTGTCGGTGCCGTAGACCTTGGAGACGCGGGACAGGTCGATGGTGGGCATGGCGGGCTCCGTTCACGGGGCGGCGGTCGGCGCGGGGTCGGCGGGGACGGCGGGCGGGTCGGGTCGGATCTCGGGAGCGGGGGTGGTCGGGCCCGGCACGGCGGCCCGCGGCGCCGCGCGCGCCGCCGTGGCGGCGAGCGCGCAGACGCCGACGGTGGCCGCCACCAGCGTGGCGACGAGCGCCGGCGTTCCGCCCACCGCGCCGCCGGTGCCGAGCCCGACCGCCGCGGCACCGGTCGAGGCCGCCGCGAGCGACACCGCCCACCACGCCAGCGCGTCCCGGGGCGGCAGCGTGGGGCTGCCCGACGACCGGCGGGAGCCCGCGAGCCGACCACCGTGCCGCACGCCGAGCGCGAGCACCGCGGTGGCGAGGGCGGCGGTGAGCGCGCCCGTGAGGACGGCGGCGAGCACGGCGGTGCCGCGCTGCGCCTCCTCCCACCCGGCGAGGAGCGCGTGCAGGTCGGCGGGGGAGAGCGACCCGGCGTAGGCGACCGTCCACCGGTCGCTGCTCACCAGGAGGGCGACGCCGTCGGCCGCGAGGACCAGCGCGTCGTGCCCGCCGGGGACCGAGACCGTGGCGGCCTCGGCGGCGCCGTCGACGACGAGGGCGTGCGCCTCGGCGACCAGTGCGACGTCGTCCGCGACCAGCGCCCCGTCGACGACGAGCGGGCCGGGCGCGAGCCGGGTCACGAGCGGGGCGATGGCGGTGGCGGCCTCGGCGGTGCGCCCGCCCGTCGCCGTCACGACGACGGCGAGGTCGAGCGCGGCGACGACGAGCAGCGCGGCGACCCAGACCCGCGGGAGCCCGGCGAGCAGAGCGGCGAGGGGGCGGCGCACCGGCTCACGCCCCGTCCGGCGTCGCGTGCACCGGGCCCAGGTCCACCTCGTACGCCTCGGCGTCCCCGACACCGCAGAACACGGTCACCCCGCCCGCGCGGTGCACGAGCGCGCCGGGGAACACGACGTCGACGAGGTCGGGGCGCTTGGCGGGTCCGGCGGGCAGGTCGCGGCGCTCGAACAGCATCCGGGGCGGCGTGTACCGGCGGGTGACCGGGTCGAGCGTCCAGGCGATCGGGTAGTAGTGCCGGTGCCCGGCGTCGTCGAACCGGGCGACGTGGCCGAGCAGCCCGAGGGTGCCGTCGGGCAGCGGCGAGGCCTGGTTGACCCCGCCCCACTCCTCGGGCAGGAAGAGGTGGGTCAGCCGGGGCGCCGCGTGCACGTCGGCGACCGTCAGCGCGGCCAGCGACGGCACGACCGTCACGCCGACCCGGCCGCGGCCGTCAGCTGCTCCCTGCGGGCGCGTGAGCACGGCCAGCCGGCCGTCGGGCAGGTCGGCGAACCGCAGGTCCTTCATGCCCCACGGGCCGGTGAAGGCCCGGACCGGGCGGGCGGGGTCCGCCAGCTCCAGCACGACGGTGCGGTAGCGGAGCGTCGGCGCGCCGTCAGGCAGCGCGGCCTCGACGACCTCGACGCCGCCGAGGTGGGTGACGCCGCGGTGCGAGAACGTGAACGGGTCCTGCAGCGCGGGCCGGGCGGTGCCCGGTGCGGGCACCCACGTCCCGCTGTCGTCCCGGGCGAACAGGACGGTCTCCGAGCGCTCGTCCGCCCGGTCCTCGACGCGCCCGGCCAGCAGCACGGTGCCGTCCGGGCCGGCGAACGGCGCCGACACGTTGTAGACGTCGCGCTGGCCGACGCCGGCGAACCGCAGCCGCCGGGCGGCGGTGGGCGCGGGGCCGGACGCGCGGTGGGCGGCGAGCAGGGCGTCGATCCGGGCGGTCGGGGGCATGGTCGGTCCTCGCTCTGGTCGGGGTGGGGCGTGCACGGACACGGGTGCGGCCGGGCGGGGGGTCACCGGACCGCCTCGGAGGCGCGGGACGGCACGAAGTACCGCTGCATGGTGAAGAACAGGACCAGCATCGGGACGACGGAGAGGGTCGTGGCGGCCATGAGGAGCGGCCAGTCCGTCTCGAACTGGCCCCGGAACATCGTCAGACCGACCTGGACCGTAAACTTCTCGACGTCGTTGAGGTAGATCAGCGGACCGAGGAACGCGTTCCACGTCCCCATGAACGAGGTCACGGCGATCGTCACCACCGCGGGCTTCGACATCGGCACGAAGACCCGCCAGAGGATCGCCCACCAGCCCGCCCCGTTGAGGTACGCGGCCTCCGCGAAGTCGCGCGGGATGGCGCGGAAGAACTGGAACAAGAAGAACACGTGCACCGCCTGCCCGCCGAGCGCCGGCAGGATCAGCGGCCAGTACGTGTTGATGAGCTGGACGCCCAGGGTGTCGCCGATCTCCGCCCAGAAGATGTAGCCCGGGACGATCGTGATCTCGCCCGGCAGCATGATCGTGATCAGCAGGAACAAGAACAGCGGCTTCTTGCCGCGGAAGTCGAACCGGGCGAAGCCGTAGGCGACGACGATCGAGACCAGCACCTCGCCGGCCATCACCGCGGTGGTGTAGAGGGCGGTGTTGAGGAAGAACCGCGCGAACGGCAGCGCTTCGAACACCTCGCGGTAGTGCTGCCACTGCGGGTCGGTGGGGATCCACTGCGGCGGGATCGCGAACACGTCCCCATCCGCTTTGAGGGACGTGGTGATCATCCAGGCGAACGGGAGCAGCATCGACAGCGCGACGAGCGACAGCGCCAGGTGCTTGGCGACCGAGCGGTGCCAGGTGCGCCGACGCTGCGCGCGACGTCGCGCCACCGCGGTCGCGAGGACGCGCTCGCGGTCGGGTACCAGGGTCGTGGTCGTCATCGCTCCTCGTTCCCTCGGGAGAAGGTCCAGAAGTCGCTGAACCGGAACACGAGCCCGGTCACGGCGAGCACGATCACGAGGAACACCCAGGACATCGCCGAGGCGTAGCCCATCCGGAAGTGCTCGAACGCCGTGCGGTAGATGTGCAGCATGAGGAAGTTGCCCTCGCCCCCGGCACCGCCGAGCACGTAGGCGTCGTTGAACTTCTTGAACGCGCCGATGATCCCCATCACGAGGTTGTAGAAGAGGATCGGCCGCATCAGCGGCAGGGTCACGAACCACAGCCGTGCCCACCAGCCCGCGCCCTGCAGGGTGGCGGCCTCGCCCAGGTCCCGCGGCACCTCGTTGAGCGCGACGAGGTACGTGAGCATCCCGCCGCCCGCGCCCCACAGCGCGACCATCGTGTACGACGGCAGCACCCAGGCCGGGTCCGTGAGCCAGCCCGGGCCCTGCACGCCCACGAGCGCGAGCGCGCCGTTCACCAGGCCCGCGGTCGGGTCGAGCACCCAGCGCCAGATGAGGCCGACTGCCACCCCGGAGACGACGGCGGGGAGGTAGTAGATCGTCCGGTAGAGGCTGAGGCCGCGGATGTTCGAGTTGAGCACCATGGCGACCGTCAGCGCCGCGGACATGCCCAGGGGCACCGAGACCACGCCGAACCGGACCGTGACCCACAGCGACCTCCAGAACTGCGTGTCGCGGGCGAGCTCGGTGAAGTTGCCCAGCCCGCGCCAGGTCGGGCTCCCGATGACCGGCCAGTCGGTCAGGCTCATCACCAGGGACATGACCATCGGCACGAGGGCGAACAGGGCGAACGCGACGAACCACGGGGCGACGTACAGGTACGCGGGGCTGAACCGGCGCCGGGGCGGGGCGGCCGCCGCCAGCGCGGCCGCCCGGGCCGCGCGCTCCTGCGCGGTGCGGGTCGCTCCGGGCGCGCCGGTGGGAGCGCCGGGGAGCACGTCGGGGCGGTGTTCGGGCACGGGGTCCTCCGGTAGGCGGTCGGGTGGGGTGCCGCAGGGCGGGTGCGGCGCGGCGCCGGTGCGGGTCTGGGCGCCGACGGCCGCGCCGCGCCGGCCTCAGCGGTCGACGACCTCGCGCATCCTGGCTGCGGTCTTCGCGGCCAGGTCGGCCAGGTCGCCGACGCCCCGGCCGTCGCCGTCGGACAGGATCGGACCCTCGAGCTGCTCCCAGATCACGGAACCCAGCTCGTTCTGCTGCGGCTGGTTGTTGAACCCGCGGGCGATCTCCGCCGACCGCGTGACGACGTCGACCGCGTAGGCCTTCTCGGGGTTCACGTCGGCGATGTCACCCACGCGGGACGACACCGGTGCGGGGATCTTCCAGCCGAACATCGCGTGGGTGAGGTCGGTGAGTGCCGCCAGCCCGGCGTCGGTGTCGGCGACGCTCGCGGACAGCACGGTCGACGCGGTCCAGTTGAACGTCACCTGCGCGACCGAGCCGGCGGGCATGACGGCCATGCCGATCTCGAACGGGTCGCCGGACTCCGCGACCTTGCGCTCGATGTCGTCGGCAGCGCCGCCGACCATCATCGCCACGGTGCCGTCGACGAACGACGACTCCACGCCCCGCGACTGGGCGAGCGCCTGCGGCATGGTCATCGTCTCGTCGTTCGCGATCGCGTGCGCGAGCTCGAGCCCCGCGACGGTCTCGGGCGAGTCGATGACGACGTCGCCGTCGGGCGTCACGTAGTCACCGCCCTCGCCCCAGGCGTACAGCGCGGCAGGCGGGGTGCCGGTGGTCGCGTAGCCGAACCGCGAGCCGTCGGTCAGCGCGCGGGCGGTGTCCTGGAAGTCGCCCCAGGTCCAGGTGCCGTCGGGCTCGGCGAGGCCGGCCTCCGCGAACCGGTCGGCGTTGTAGTACACGACGTACGGCTGTCCGATCCACGGCAGCCCGTAGAGCGCGCCGCCCACGGTCGCGGGGTCGAGCGACCCCGGCAGGTAGTCGTCCAGGTCGATCGCTTCGTCGACCCGGCCGGTGAGGTCGGTCAGCGTGCCGTTGTCGGCGTAGGCGGGGACGTACTCCTGGGAGAGCCAGAACAGGTCGGGGGCCTGCCGTCCGGCGATCATCGTCTGGAGCTTCGTGTAGTACTCGCCGCCCGGGATCACCATCTGCTCGAGACGGTAGGTGTCCTGAGCGCCGTTGAGGTCGTCGAGGATGGCGTCGAGCTCGTCGGCCTCGGTCTCGTTGGCCCAGGTCGCGATCGTGAGGGTCGGTGGGCCGTCCTCGGCCTCGGCGCCCGCGCCGCACGCGGCCAGCGGGAGCACGAGGACGAGGGCGATGACGGGGGTCGGGAGTCGGTGGCGCATGCGGTCTCCTCATCGGTCCGCGCGGCGGTGCGCGGACGGCACGGTGGGCGGGCGGGACGCGCGGCGCTGCTCGACGACGAGGGCGCGCGTCGTCCCGTGGTGCGTGCGGCTGAGGGACGTGCTCCGGCGTTCAAACCGGTTCGAGGATGCTACTCATGGGGCTCTTCCCGATGTCAAGAGCCGAGTTCAGACCGTGAAGAAGACGGGGTTGACGTGGCACCCGCCCGTTGCTTCCATCATTCGAACCGGTTTGAGAAGGGGGCGTCGATGCCCGACCAGCTGCCGCCGCGGCGGCCCACCATCGCCGACGTCGCCGCGCGCTCCGGCACGTCGAAGGGCACCGTCTCGTTCGTGCTGAACGACCGTCCCGGCGTCGCCTCGGCGACCCGGCAGCGGGTGCTCGCGGCGATCGAGGAGCTCGGGTTCCGGCCGAGCGGGGTGGCCCGGGCGCTCTCCGGCTCCCGGGCCGACGCGATCGGGCTCGTGCTGGCCCGGAGCCCGGAGACGCTGCGGTCGGACTCGTTCTTCGCGGCGTTCCTCGCGGGGCTCGAGCAGGGGCTCTCGGCCGCCGGCAGCGCGGTCCTGCTGCGCTTCGTCTCGGACGAGCCCGCCGAGGAGGCGGCGCACCGGGCGCTCGCAGAGCGTGGGCGCGTCGACGGCGTGGTCCTGGCCGACCTCCGCGCGACGGACCCCCGGATCGCGCTGCTCGCGGAGCTCGGGCTGCCGGCCGTGACGCTCAACCGCCCGGACGTGCCGTCGCCGTTCGTGGCCGTGCGCCACGACGACGCCGCCGCCGTGCACCAGGCCGTCGCCCACCTCGCGGCGCTCGGCCACCGACGGATCGGGCACGTGGGCGGTCCGCACCGGTACCTGCACGCGCGGCACCGGCGCGAGGCCTGGCTCGCCGCGCTCGAGCGGCACGGGCTGCCCCCGGGGCCCGACCTCGAGGCCGACTTCACCGCGCGCGGCGGCGCCGAGGCGACGCACGCGCTGCTCGACCGCCCACCGACGGAGCGGCCCACCGCCGTCCTGTACGGCAACGACACGATGGCGGTGGCCGGGACGGTGGTGGCGCAGACGCGCGGGCTCGTGCTCCCGCGGGACCTCTCGGTGGTCGGGTTCGACGACGCGGAGCTGTCCGCCCACGTCCGGCCGGCTCTCACGACCGTCCGCACCGACCCGTACGCCTGGGGCGCGGTGGCGGCCCGGACGCTGCTCGACGTCGTCCACGGCCGCGGCGCCGGCGACGTCGAGCTCGACCCGCCGCGGCTGGTCGTGCGCGACTCGACCGCCCCCGCCCCGGGCTAGCCCGCCCTCCGACACCGATCCGACCTCCGGCCCGCGCCGGACCGCTTCTCCTCAGCCGCGCACCACCGACGACCACGCCGTCACCGAGGAGACCCGTGACCGACACCGTCCCGTACGCGCTGACCCGCCTCCGCACCCTGATGTCCCCGGACCCGGACGACCCGTTCGAGGCCGAGGGGGTGCTCAACCCCGCCTCCGGGCGCGGGCCTGACGGCGCGCTGTACCTGCTGCCGCGGCTCGTCGCCGCGGGGAACGTGTCCCGCGTCGGCCTCGCCCGCGTCGTGCTGGCGGACGGCGAGCCCGTGGGGGCCGAGCGGCTGGGCGTGGTGCTCGAGCCCTGGACGCGGTGGGAGCGGGGTGCCAGGAACGCCGGCACGGAGGACCCGCGCACCACGTGGCTGCCGGAGCTCGGGCTGCACGTGATGACGTACGTCGCCTACGGACCGCTCGGCCCCCGCACGGCGCTCGCGGTCTCCGGCGACCTCCGCCGCTGGCGCCGGCTGGGCCCCCTGCTGTTCCGGCACGAGCCCGGGCTCGACGTCGACCTCAACCTGTACCCGACCAAGGACGCCGTGCTCCTGCCCGAGGTCGTGCCCGGGCCCGGAGGGGAGCCCTGCTACGCGTTGCTGCACCGGCCGACCTGGGACCTGGGCCTGGTCAGACCGGGGGAGCGGCTCTGGCCGCCGTCGGGCGTCACGGACGCGCGACCCTCCATCTGGATCTCCTACGCGCCGGCGGCTGCGGTGCGCGCCGACGTCGGGGCGCTCACGCTCCACCACGGCGCGCGTGAGGTCGCCCGGCCCGAGCAGCCGTGGGAGAGGCTGAAGATCGGGGCGGGCCCGGCCCCGGTGCGGGTGCCCGAGGGCTGGCTGCTGCTGCACCACGGCGTGACCGGCGAGATCACCGACCCGTGGTCGACCGACAACGCCGTCCGGTACTGCGCCGGCGCGATGCTGCTGGACCCCGACGACCCGTCGCGGGTGCTCGCGCGCACGGCGGAACCGCTCCTCGAGCCCGAGACGGCCGACGAGCGCACCGGCACGGTCGCGGACGTCGTGTTCCCGACGGCGATCGAGCGCGTCGGCGACCGGACGTACGTGTTCTACGGCATGGCGGACGCCCGGATCGGCGTCGCCCGGCTCGACCGGACGGTGTGACGTGCTGCGGCTGTCGAACCCGGTCCGCCGCTACGCGTGGGGGTCGACCTACGCCCTCCCCGACCTCCTCGGCACGCTGCCGGACGGCCGACCGCAGGCCGAGCTCTGGGTGGGGGCCCACCCCGGCGCGCCGTCGACCGTGCCCGGTCCCGGCCGCGCCCTGGACAGGGAGATCGCGGAGCGGCCGGACGCGGTGCTGGGGGACGCCGTCCGGCGACGATTCGGCGACCGGCTGCCGTACCTCACCAAGCTGATCGCCGCGGAGCGCCCGCTCTCGCTCCAGGTGCACCCCGACGCGGAGCGGGCCCGGCGGCGCCACCGGGAGGAGGTGGCGGCCGGGCTGCCGCTCGGAGAACGGCGGTACCCGGACCCGTGGCACAAGCCGGAGCTCCTCGTGGCCCTGACGCCGACCGTCGCGCTCGTCGGCCTGCGGGAGCCGGCCGACGCCGCCGCGCTGCTCACGGACCTGGGCCCCCGGGCCGGGGTCGCGCTGGGAGGGGTGCTCGACGTGCTGCGCGGGCCCGGCACCAGGGAGGAACGAGTGCGCGCCGCTCTCTGCGGCGTGCTCGCGCTCCGGCCGCACGAGGTCCGGGCCGTCACCGTGGCGGCCGCCGCGCGCGGTCGGGCCCCGGGGCCGGGCGGGGCCGCCGCGGTGGACCCCGACCCCCACGCCCTGGCGCTGGGGCTGGCGGCGCGGTTCCCCGGGGACCCCGGCGTGGTGGCGTCGTACCTCCTGCACGCGGTCGCGCTCGCCGTCGGCGAGGGGTTGCCGGTCCGCGCCGGGGTGCTGCACTGCTACGTCGGCGGCACCGGGCTCGAGGTCATGGCCGCGTCGGACAACGTCCTGCGGGCCGGCCTGACGGACAAGGTGGTGGACCAGGCCGAGCTACTCGCCGTGGTCGACACGCGCCCGTGCCGGCCACCGGTGCTGCGTCCGGCCCCGGAGCCGGTCGCGGAGGGCGTGCTGCGGCGCGGGTACGCGGGCGGTGCCGACGAGTTCGGGCTCGAGGTGCTGGACGTCGACGCCTCCGAGCCGGTCGCCGTGGGCCCCGTCGGCGGACCTCGCACCGTGCTCGCGCTCGCGGGGGCGGTGGCGCTCGCCACGGACCGTGGTCGATGCGGCCTGGCCGCGGGGGAGGCTGCGCTCGTCCCGGACGACGACGGACCGCTCCGGCTGTCCGGGCGCGGCCGGGCGGCACTGGTGTCGGTGCCGGCGGCCGAGCGGGGGGCGGACCGATGACCTGGTGGCGCGAGGCCGTGGTCTACCAGGTCTACCCGCGGTCGTTCGCCGACGCCGACGGGGACGGCGTCGGCGACCTCCGCGGACTGGTCGCCCGGCTCGACCACCTCGCGTGGCTGGGGGTCGGCGCGCTCTGGCTGTGCCCGGTCTACCCGTCGCCGCAGCGGGACCACGGATACGACGTCGCGGCGTACTGCGACGTCGACCCCGCGTACGGCACGCTCGCCGACCTCGACGACCTGGTCGCGCTCGCCGCCGCGCGCGGCATCCGGGTGCTGCTCGACCTGGTCCTGCACCACACCTCGGACCAGCACCCGTGGCTGCGCGACCACCCCGAGCGGTACGTGTGGCGGCCCCCGCGATCTGGACGGACGGGCGGCGAGCCCGGGGCCGAGCCCACCAACTGGGGCGCGGCGTTCGGGGGCTCGGCCTGGACCTGGGACGAGGGGCGCGGCGCGTATCGACTCGGGTTGTTCTCGCCCTGGCAGGCCGATCTCGACTGGTCGAGAGCGGACGTGCGGGCGGCGCTCGCGGACGTCGTCCGGTTCTGGCGGGCGCGTGGGGTGGCGGGCTTCCGGCTCGACGTCATCAACCTGGTGGACAAGCCCGCGGTGCTGCGGGACGGCCCGGTCCCGCGCGGACGCCGGTACGCCGACGGTGCGGCGCAGTGCGCCGACGGGCCACGCCTGCTCGACCACCTGCGCGAGCTGCGCGTCGCCGCCGGCGACTGCCTGCTGATCGGCGAGACGCCGGGCGTCACCCCCGAGCAGGCCGGCCGGCTGACGCGCGACGGCGGGCTCGACATGGTCCTGCAGTTCGAGCACGCCGAGCTCGACCGCGAGCCGGAGCGCTGGCGCCGGCGACCGTTCGACCTGCGCGCGCTCAAGCGGTGGGCCCGCCGCTGGCAGCCCTCCGCCGGCGGGTGGCCGGCGCTGTTCCTCGGCAGCCACGACCAGGCGCGGGTCGTGTCCCGGTACGGGGCGCCCGCACCGTGGGTGTCCCGGTCGGCGGCGTGCTGGGCAGTGCTGCTGCACGCCCACCGCGGGACGCCGTTCCTCTACCAGGGCGACGAGATCGGGATGACGAACCGGCCCGTGCGCGGACCGGAGGACCTCGTCGACATCGAGGCGCGCGCCGTGCTCGCGGACGCCGTGGCGGCCGGGGCGGACCCGGGCCACGTGCTGGACGGGCTGCGCGACCTCGGCCGGGACAACGCACGGGTCCCGGTGTCCTGGGACGCGACGGCCCAGGGTGGCTTCACCTCCGGGACGCCCTGGATGGCGGCGCACCCGGATGCTGCCGTACGCAACATCGCGGCGCAGCGCGGCGACCCGGCCTCGGTGCTCACGCTGCACCGCGACCTCGTCCGGCTGCGACGCTCCGAGCCCGCGCTCGCCGGGGGCGACTGCACCGTGCTGCTCCCCGACGACCGGCAGGTGTACGCCCTGCTGCGGCGGGCCGGCGGCTCCGAGGCGCTGCTCGTCGCCAACGTGTCGTCGACGTCGGCCCCGTGGCCGGCCGACCTCGACCCCGCGAGCTGGTCCGGCGCGGCGGTTCTGCTGACCAGCGCGCGCGTGCGCCCCGACGACGCGGACGCCGGTCCGGTGCGGGCGTGCGACCCGCCGCCCGCCGCCGCGACCGGACCGCTGGCGCCCTGGGAGGCGCGGCTGCTCCGCCGCCACCGGGAGGCTCCGTCCGGGGCCTCCCGCGACACCCCGATGGGATACCGTGACGCCGTGCCTGAGACCTCCGCGCTGCCCGACCTGACCGGCCTGATCAAGGCGTACGACGTCCGGGGCACGGTCCCGGACCAGCTGAACGCCGACGTCGCCCGCGCGATCGGCGCGGCCTTCGCCGACGTCGTCGTCCTGCCCGAGGCCGCCGACGGCGCGCGTCCCCGCGTGGTGATCGGCAACGACATGCGCCCGTCCGGGCCGGAGCTGGTCGGCGCGTTCGCCGAGGGCCTGGCCGCGCGGGGTGTCGACGTCATCACGATCGGCCTGTGCTCGACGGACGGCCTGTACTTCGCGTCGGGCAAGCTGGGCATCCCGGGCGCCATGTTCACGGCGAGCCACAACCCCGCCGAGTACAACGGCATCAAGCTGTGCCGCGCGGGCGCCCGCCCGGTCGGCCAGGACTCGGGCCTGTCCCGGGTGCGCGACCTCGCGGCCGAGTACCTGCGCGACGGCGTGCCGGCCGCGGCCGAGGGCACCGCCGCCGGCGAGGTCACCGAGCAGGACCTGCTGGGCGACTACGCCTCCTTCCTGCGCGGCCTGGTCGACCTGTCCGGCATCCGCCCGCTCAAGGTCGTGGTGGACGCGGGCAACGGCATGGGCGGGTTCACCGCGCCGGCCGTGCTGGGCACCGGCGCGGGCCTGCCGGAGCTGCCGCTCGAGGTCGTGCCGCTGTACTTCGAGCTGGACGGCACGTTCCCGAACCACGAGGCGAACCCGCTGGAGCCGGAGAACCTGCGCGACCTGCAGAAGGCCGTCGTGGAGCACGGCGCCGACATCGGCCTGGCCTTCGACGGCGACGCCGACCGCTGCTTCGTCGTCGACGAGAACGGCGACCCGGTCAGCCCGTCCGCCATCACGGCGCTCGTCGGCCTGCGCGAGATCGAGCGGGAGAAGGCGGAGGGCCGCACGCCCACCGTGATCCACAACCTCATCACCTCGATGGTCGTGCCCGACCTGGTGACCGCGGCCGGCGCCAAGGCCGTTCGCACCCGGGTGGGCCACTCGTTCATCAAGGCGCAGATGGCGGAGTCGGACGCGGTGTTCGGCGGCGAGCACTCGGCGCACTACTACTTCCGCGACTTCTTCTTCGCGGACACCGGCATGCTCGCGGCGCTGCACGTGCTCGCCGCGCTCGGCGGCCAGCCGCACCCGCTGTCGGCGCTCGCCGAGCAGTACCAGCCGTACGTCGCCTCGGGGGAGATCAACTCCCGCGTCGCCGACGTGGCCGCCGCCCGCGCGCGCGTCGTCGAGGCGTACGTCGAGCAGCAGGGTGCCGGCCCGGTCACGGTCGACGAGCTCGACGGCCTGACGGTCTCGCACTGGGACGGCCACCCGCAGTGGTGGTTCAACCTCCGGGCGTCGAACACCGAGCCGCTGCTGCGCCTGAACGTCGAGGCCGCCGACGAGGACATCATGGAGAAGGTCCGCGACGACGTGCTCGCCCTCGTCCGCCAGGACGGCGAGGCGTGAGCGCCGCCGAGCCCGTGGGCACCACCGGCCTCGCCCCCTGGGTGCGCGAGCTGCTGCGCTGCCCCGTGACGGGCGCGACCCTGGTCGACGGCGTCGGCCCGGGCGGCCAGCCCGAGCTGGTGTCGACGGACCCGGACCGCCCGCTGGCGTACCCCGTGCGCGACGGCATCCCCGTCCTCCTCGCCGACGAGGCCCGCCCGGTCTAGCATCTCCGCTCGGGCCACCGCGCGGCGGCCTCGGGGGACCTCGGTCGCCCGTGCGCTGACCAGCGGAGGGACCGGCATGGCACACGGAGGCGGGAACAAGGCGATCATCGCCGCGCTGTCCGCGAACCTGGGCATCGCGGTGACGAAGTTCGTCGCCTTCCTGCTCACCTCGTCGAGCTCGATGCTGGCCGAGTCGGTGCACTCGGTCGCCGACTCGGGCAACCAGCTGCTGCTGCTCGTCGGCGGCCGGCGGGCCCGGCGCGCGGCGGACGAGGAGCACCCGTTCGGCTACGGGCGCGAGCGGTACATGTACGCGTTCATCGTCGCGATCGTGCTGTTCAGCCTGGGCGGCCTGTTCGCGCTGTACGAGGCGTGGCACAAGTTCGCCGACCCGCACCCGATCGAGTCGTGGCAGTGGGTGCCGCTCGTGGTGCTGGTCGCGGCGATCGTCATGGAGGGCCTGTCCTTCCGCACCGCGATCGGCGAGGCGAACCACACCCGCGGCAAGCAGGGCTGGGTGTCCTACATCCGCACCGCGAAGGCGCCCGAGCTGCCGGTGGTGCTGCTGGAGGACTTCGGCGCGCTCATCGGCCTGGTGCTCGCGCTGTTCGGCGTGTCCATGACGCTGGTGACGCACGACGGCCGCTGGGACGCGGTCGGGTCGGCCGCGATCGGCGTGCTGCTCGTGATCATCGCGATCGTGCTGGCGGTCGAGACCAAGAGCCTGCTGCTGGGGGAGTCCGCGAGCCGCAAGGACGTCGACGCCATCCGCGCCGCGCTGATCGGCCCGGGCGTCCCGTCGGTCATCCACCTGCGCACGCTGCACCTCGGCCCGGACGAGCTGCTGGTGGCGGCGAAGATCGAGGTGCCGGCGGCGTCGACCGCGGCGGACGTCGCGGAGGCGATCGACGCGGCGGAGCAGCGGGTGCGCGCGGCGGTGCCGATCGCCCGCGTGATCTACCTGGAGCCGGACCTGCGCCACGCGGTCGCCGCGGTCTGACCCCCGGGGCTCTTCCGGCCTGACAGTGGAAGGTTGTGACGGACACGCCGTCGGCATGTCCGTCACAACCTTCCACTGTCGTCCGAGGTGGGGACGGACCAGCGTCAGACGGCCGCGACCGCCGGGCGGCGGGACAGGACCGCGACCAGGACGACCGCCACGAGCATGACCGCCGCCGCCGCGGCGCCGAGGACCGCGTAGCCCGGGCCGGCCACGACCCAGCCGCCCACGAGGGCGCCGAGGCCGGTGCCGAGCGAGATGATCGACGAGTTCAGCGCCACCACCAGCTGCCCGTGCCGGCCCGCCAGCGTGAGCAGCACGTTCTGCAGCGGGGAGTTCATCGCCCACGCGGCGAACCCCCAGAGCGCGAACACGGCCAGCGCGGTCCACGCCGTCGCCGTGGCCGGGGTGAGCAGCAGCAGCGCCACCACCGACGTCGCCAGCGCGAGCACGATGCTGCGCGCGGCGCCGAACCGGTCCGCGAGCCGGCCGCCCACGACGTTGCCCGCGACCCCCGCGACCCCGTACGCCAGCAGCACCGCGCTGAGCAGCGGGCCGGTCAGCCCACCGAGGTCGGTGAGCAGGGGGGACGAGTACGTCTGCACCATGAGCGCCGACGCGGTCTCCAGCATCGACACCAGCAGGACGACGGCGACCAGCCCGGGCAGCGCACGCGGCGCGCCGAGATCGGTGGTCCGGTCCGAGATCGGTGCTTCAACGGACCGATCTCGGCGCGAAGCACCGATCTCGGCGTTCTGGGCGGCCGCCGCGGCGGCGCGCGGGACGCGGACCAGCGCCAGGACGCTCGCCAGCGCGAGCAGCGCCAGGCCGCCCACCAGGGCGTACACGCCGCGGTAGCCGAGCGCCGGGCCGAGCAGGTTGCCCGCCGGCGCGCCGAGCACGGTCGCCGTGGTCAGCCCGCCGAACACCGTCGCCACCGCCCGCCCGCGCCGCCCGGGCGGGGCCAGCCGCGCCGCCAGCACCGTGGCCGTCGGCGTGAACCCGCCGGCCGCGACCGCCGACAGCCCGCGCAGGACGGCGACCTGGTCGTAGGTGGTGGCGAACGCCGTCGCGCCGGTGGCCAGCGCGAACAGGCCCAGCGCGACGGCCATGAGCAGCCGGCGCGGCACGCGCCCGACGACGAGCGTGAGCAGCGGCGTCGACACCGCGTACGTGAAGCCGTAGACGCTGACCAGCGTGCCGACCTGGCTGACCGACACGTCGAGCTCCGCGGACACGCTCGGCACCAGCCCGGCCATGACGTAGGAGCCGAACCCGATCGCGAACGTCCCGGTCGCCATCGGCCAGAGCCGGGGTCCGCGCGCGGGGCCCGGCGCGGCCGGGGCGACGGGCGGCGTGGCGGGCGGCGTGGCGGCGTCGAGCGTCACGCCGGCACCGGGTCCGCGACCCGGCCCGCCGCCGTCCCCGGCGCCCCCGCCCCGTCCAGCACGTCCCACGCCCCGGGCCCGGCGACGGCCAGCAGCCGCCCCGCGAGGTCCAGCGCGGCGCCGTCCGCGAACCCGCGGGTCAGCACCGAGACGCCGACCCGCTCGCCCGGCACCCCGGCGTCGACCGGCACGGCGACCGCCGCGTACCCGAACAGGTTGCAGAAGTTGGTGTACGTCCCGAGCCGGGAGTTCACCGCGACCGGCTCCGCGGCCACCTCGGCCAGCGTCGGGTGGTGCGTGGTCGTCGGCAGCAGCAGCGCGTCGGCGTCGCCGAGCGCGGCCTCGGCGACGACCCGCAGCTCCGCGAGCGTGACGAGGTCCGCGGCGTACCGGTGCGCGGGGAGCTCGCCCGCGGCGCGGATGATGCCTGCCACCACGGGATCCAGGCCCTCGGGCTCGGCGTCGACGAGCGCGCCGACCGCGGCGTACCGCTCGGCGACGAACGCCCCGTCGTACAGCAGGCGCGCGGCGTCGAGGAACGGCGTCAGGTCGACCTCGCGCGGCGTCCACCCGGCGGACCGCAGCGACGCGACGGTCGCGTCGAACGCCGACCGCCACAGCGGGTCGAGCGCGTCGAGGTCCGCCGCCCGGGGCACGGCCAGCACCGGCGCGTCCGGCGCGGGCGCCGCGACGTCGGCCGGCACCGGCCGCGCCAGCGCGTCGACCCCGTCCGGCCCCGCCATCAGCTCGACCGCGCGGGCGGCCAGCGGCAGCGACCGCGCGAACACCCCCACGCAGTCGAGCGACCGGCACGCCGGCAGCACGCCGGTGGTCGGCACGAGGCCGGGCGTCGGCTTGACCCCCACGACGCCCTGGAGCGCGGCCGGCACCCGGTTCGACCCGGCGGTGTCCGTGCCGAGCGCGAGGTCGACGATCCCGAGCGCGACGGCGACGGCCGACCCGGACGACGACCCGCCGGAGATGCGGTCGGGGTGCTCGGCGGACCGCACCGCGCCGTAGGGGCTGCGGGTGCCGACGAGCCCGGTGGCGAACTGGTCGAGGTTCGTCTTGCCCAGCACCACGGCGCCGGCGGCGCGCAGCCGGGCGACGGCGGTGGCGTCGGCGGTCGCGGTCCACGCGACGCCGGGGCAGCCCGCGGTGGTCGGCAGCCCCGCGACGTCGATGTTGTCCTTGACCGCGACCAGGCGGCCGAGCAGCGGCAGGTCCGCGCCCGCCGCCGCCCGGTCGGCCTGCGCGCGCACCTCGGCCTCGACGTCGGCACGGGGGCGCAGGTGGATCCACACCTCGGGCCGGTCGACCTCGGCGATCCGGGCGTAGGCGCGGTCGACCGCGGCGAGCCCGTCGACCCCGACCCCGGACCCCGCGCCCACGCCCACGCCCACGCTCACGCCGCCCCCTCCGTCACGATCATCCGCACCGGGGTGGGGTCGAACCCGTTGCACGGGTTGTTGATCTGCGGGCAGTTCGACACCAGCACCAGGACGTCCCGCTCGGCGCGCAGCGTCAGCGACAGGCCGGGGGAGGAGATGCCGTCGACGATGCCCAGCGCGCCGTCCGCCTCGACCGGCACGTTCATGTACCAGTTGATGTTCGACACCAGGTCGCGCTTGCCGAGCCCCCACCGGGCGCCCTCGGCGAGGAAGTTCTCGACGCAGGCGTGCTGGTGCACGGTGTGGTGGCCGTACCGCAGCGAGTTCGACTCCTTGGAGCAGGCGCCGCCGATCGTGTCGTGCCGGCCGACCTCGTCGTGCACGAGCGTCATCAGCGCGTCGCCGGTGCCGGCCCGCAGCACGGAGCCCTGCACCAGGTAGACGTTGCGCTGCGCGGCGATCGTGTCGGACGCGGAGTACCGGACGGACGTGTCGTGCGCGTCGTAGAGCAGGCAGTCGACGGCCTGGTTGCCCTCCAGGTCGACGATGGTGAGCTCCTGGCCGGCGCGGACGACGGCCGACCACGGCGACCGGCGGGGGACGACCTGGTCGAGCACGACGGCGGCACCGTCGAGGCGCGCCGGCAGCGCGTCCGTCGACGGGGTGGGGGAGGTCGGAGCGGCGGTCATGGTCACAGTCCCCTCGCGCGGGCGTAGTCGATGGTGTTGGCGAAGGCGCGCATCCCCTCGGGGCCGGCCGTGGCCTCGGGAGCGTCGGGCCCCGCGGGCGCCCCGCGCCAGGCGCGCACCCGCAGCGGCGTCGACACGTACTCCTCGCGCGGGTCGACCGGGTGCGGCACGTTCGCGAGCAGCACGACGCACGGCAGCTCCAGCCGCAGCCGGACCCGCGCGCCCGCGCCGGCCGACCCGGTGAACTCCGTGGTCCCGTCGTCGGCGATGCGGACGCCCTGGAAGAACGACAGGCTCGGCGGCACGTCGCGCGCGCCCAGCCCGTTCTTCAGCGCGGCGAGCAGCAGCAGCTCGCGGCCGGCGGGGGTGCCGCCCTGCGGGGAGCCGTCGCCGTACCGGGCCTCGTTCGCGGCCTTCGACGACGTGCCGGCGAACGTGTCGTGCCGCCCCGAGGTGTCCTCGACGACGGTCGCGAGCACCCGGCCGCGGTCGGAGAGCAGCATCGAGCCGGTGCCGAGGTAGGCCTGCCACTGGATCTTGACGGTGTCGGCGACGTTCAGCCGCTCGTCGACCTGGGCCGCGTTGGTGAGCACGAGGTGGGCGCACGCGTCGCCCTCGAGGTCGGTCAGCTCGAGGACGGAGCCGCGGGCGAGCACGACGGTGGTGTAGTTCCCGCCGGCGACGGTCTCGGCGTGCAGCCGGTCCGCCGGCGCGACGTCGGCGGGCCAGTCGGCGGCGCCGGCCGCCGGGACGGTCGGCATCGTGTCGACGACCGTGCCGCCCTGGGCGCGCGCGTGGTCGCGCGCCCCCAGCGGCGAGGCGGTGGAGATGCTGGTCATCGGTCCTCCTCAGACGGCCTGGGCGGTGGTGGCGAGCGCGCGCTGCACCTCGGGGTTCGGGGTGGCGGTGGTGAGCCACTGCTGCACGTCCTCGGCGGTGACCAGGGCGTCGCGCTGCAGGTAGTCGATGGCGCGCAGCGCGGCGTCGTGCGCCTCCTGGGTCGAGCCGCCGACCGCGTCGGTGACGACCCGCACCCGGTAGTCGTGCTGGTGCGCGTCGACCGCGGTGTAGTGGATGCACACGTCGGTCAGGCCGCCGATGAGGATCACGGTGTCGGCCCGGTACGCCTTGAGCACGATCTCCAGCTCGGTGCCGAAGAACGCGGAGTAGCGGCGCTTGCGGATCAGGAACTCGTCCGGGCGCGGGTCCAGGCCCTGCGCGAGCTCGGTCTCCGGCCAGCCCTCGACGCAGTGCGGGCCCTCGGCGCCGTCGAGCTCGCGGCCGATGTCGATCAGCGAGGGCTTGTGCACCTCCTGGATCCACACGACCGGGATGCCCTGCTCGCGGCAGGTGGCGATCATCTTCCGGACCCGCGGCGCCCGCTCGGTCCGGCCGGGCATGTACGGGATCTCGGTGCGGGACTCGGCGCGCTCGACGTCGCCGCCCTGGATGTCGACGACGATGAGCACGGCGTTGCCGGTGACGTTCATGGGGGTGGTTCCTTCCGGGGGGTGGTGCGACCGCGCTCAGGCGAGGGCGATGCGGCGGTCGGCGGCGGCCTGGAGCACGTCGACGACGGTGTTGAGCAGGACGTAGACGACGCCGAGCAGCAGGGCGACGCCCGCGATGGCGGGGAAGTCGGAGGCCGCGACGGACTTGTCGAGGTAGGAGCCGACGCCGGGCCAGTCGAAGATCTTCTCGACGACCACCAGGCCGGCCAGGAGCATGCCCGCCTGGATGCCGACCATCGACAGCGTCGGGCCGAGCGAGTTCCGCACGGCGTGCCGCACGAGGATCTGCCGCTCGCCCATGCCGGCGGCGCGGGCGGTGCGGGCGTGGTCGGCGGCCATGTTGGCCTTGAGCCCGTCGACGAGCACCCGGCCGATGGCGACGGCGGGCGAGATGGCGGCGCACAGCGCGGGCAGCGCCAGGTGCACCACCGCGTCGCCGGCGACGTCGAACCGGCCGGCGAGCAGCCCGTCGAGCACGAGGAACCCGGTGGGCCCGGCCGGGGCGTCGCGCAGGCCGGTGCGGCCGCCCGACGGCAACCAGCCGAGGTTGCCGTAGAACACCAGCAGCGCGACCATCCCGAGCAGGAACGTCGGAGCGGCGGCGCCGCTCAGCAGGACGACCCGCACGACGCCGGCGCCGCGCCACCGCAGCGTGGTGAGGGCCGCGAACGCCACGCCCAGCACCAGCGCGATGCCGAGCACCCACGCCGCGAGCTCGAGGCTGGCCGGCAGCACCTGCGCCAGGTTGTCGGCGACCGGGGTGCGGCTCCGCAGCGAGTTCTGCAGGTCGCCGTGCAGCAGGCCCTGCAGGTAGGTGAGGTAGCGCTGCACCAGGGGCTCGTCGAGGCCGAGGCGCTCGCGGGCGGCGGCCACCGCGTCGGCGGAGGCGTTGGCGCCCACGTACGCCTTGGCGGGGTCGACGCCGCTGACCTCCTGGAGGCCGAACAGCGCCATCGTGAGCGCGAGCAGCACGCCGATCGTCGCGGCGACGCGCTTGACCAGGAACATCACCATGCGAGGGCCTCCTCGGCGGCTCGGGACGGGCGGGGGACGGCGGGGCGGCGCGCGGCGCGGGCGGGGCTGAGCATCAGCGCCCCCGCATCAGGTCGCGGACGCCGTCGCCGGCGAGGTTCGCCGCCAGCGCGATCACCAGGACGGCCAGGCCCGGGAAGATCGGCACCCACCACGCCTGCAGCAGGTACGCCATGCCCTGGGCGGCCATCGCGCCGAGCTCCGGCGCGGGTGCGGGCGACGACAGGCCGATGAACGACAGGCCCGACAGCGCGACCACCAGGCCGCCGACGTCGAGGCTCGCGGCGACGACGATCGTCGAGCGCACCCCCGGCAGCAGGTGCCGCGTGACCCGGGTGCCCCACGGCGTCCCCGCGAGCCGCGCCGCCTCGAGGTGCGGGCGCGCGGCCCACGCGCGGACCTCGCCGCGGACCAGCCGCGCGTACAGCGGCCACCAGACGACGGCGACACCGACCAGGGCCGAGGTGAACGACGCGCCGAGCGCCGCGGCGACCGCCATCGCGATGACCAGGCCGGGCAGCGCGAGGAACAGGTCGGTCGTGCGCATCAGCAGCGCGTCGACCCAGCCGGGCAGCGCGCCCGCCAGCAGGCCGACCAGGCCGCCGACCAGCACGCCGGACGCGATCACGATCGCCGCGGCGACCAGGCTGGACCGCATGCCGAACAGCAGCCGGGACAGGATGTCGTAGCCCAGGGCGTCGGTGCCGAGCAGGTGCTCGGGGCTCAGCGGCGGCAGGAACGCGTCGCCGCTGCGCAGGACGGGGGAGTGCGGCGCGAGCACCGGCGCGGCGAGCGCGACCACCACGATCAGCGCGAGCACGCCGATCGCGGCCAGGTCGACGCCGAGCGCGCGGTGCCGGACGGCGGTGACGCGGGCCCAGCGGCGGGCGGCGCGGGTGGTGGCGCCGCCGGGGGAGACGGCGAGGTCGGCGGTGGTCATCGAGCGGCTCCCGTGGTGGTGGCGACGCGGCCGCGGCGGTGCTGCGGGCCGGGGATCGCGCCGAGCAGCGTGCGGGTGTACTCGTGCTGCGGGCGCTCGCAGACGTCGTCGGTCGGGCCGATCTCGACGATCCGGCCCTCGCGCATCACGGCGACCCGGTCGGCGACGATCCGTGCTGCCGCGAGGTCGTGCGTCACGAACAGCACGGACATCCCGAGCTCGCGGCGCAGCCGGCCGATCAGGTTGAGCACGGTGGCCGCGAGCGACACGTCGAGCGCGCTCGTCGGCTCGTCGCACAGCAGGACCGTCGGCGGGACGATCACCGCGCGGGCGAGCGCGACGCGCTGCCGCTGGCCGCCGGAGAGCTGGTCGCCGCGGGCCCGCGCCGTCTCCGGCGGCAGGCCGACCGTGCGCAGGGCGTCGAGGACGCGGTCGGTGCGCTCCGCCCGGGACATGCCCGTGACGTGGGCCTGCAGCCGCTCGTCGAGCATCGTGCCGACCCGGAGCCACGGCGTCAGCGACGACCCGGCGTCCTGGAACACCATCTGCGGGGCGGCGCCCGCGGCCACGGTCACCTCGCCGGCGGTGGTGGTCTCGAGACCGGCGACCACCCGCAGCAGCGTCGACTTGCCGCAGCCGGACTCGCCGACCAGGGCGACGGCCTCGCCGGCGCGGACCTCGAGGTCGACGCCACGGAGGGCGGGCAGCTCGCGGCGCCGCCACGGCGGCCCGCTGCGGAACACGCGGTGCGCGTCGCGCACGGTGACGGCGGCGCCGTCGCGCAGGACCACCGGGGGCCACACCGCGGGGAGCTCGGGGGCGGGGGCGCCGGGCGCGAGGTCGAGGACGCCGTCGGCGCCGACGGCGACGTCGTCGTCCGCGGGGGCCGGGGCGGTGGTCGCGGGCGTCGCAGCGCCCGCAGTGGCCACCGGCATCGCCGCCAGCGGCCGGTCCCGCGGCGTCCGGAGGTCGATCCGCGACCGCAGCAGGTTCTTCGTGTACGCGTGCGTCGGGTTGCCGAACACCTCGTCCACCCCGGCGGACTCGACGATCCGGCCCTGCTGCATCACGGCGATCCGGTCGCACACCTGCGCCGCGACGCCGAGGTCGTGGGTGACGAACACGATCGAGCAGCCGATGTCCTCGCGCAGCGTCAGCAGCAGGTCGAGGATCTGCGCCTGCACCGTGACGTCGAGGGCGGTGGTCGGCTCGTCGGCGAGGATCAGGGACGGGCGGCGGGCGACGGCGAGCGCGATCATCACGCGCTGGCGCAGGCCGCCGGACAGCTGGTGCGGGAAGGCCTTGAGCCGGTCGGCGGCGCGGGGGATGCCGACGTCCTCCAGCAGGGACAGCGCGTACGCGCGGTCGCGGGTGACCTCGCCGAGCTGCCGGCCGATCGTCATGGTCGGGTCGAGCGAGGTCATCGGGTCCTGGAACACCGCGCCGACGTGCTGCCGGCGGGCGGCGCGCCGGGCCGCGTCGGGGGCGCCGATCATGTCGGTGCCGGCCAGGTCGACGGCCCCGGAGACGACGGGCCGGGCGGAGGCGGGCAGCAGGCCCATGACCGACAGGCCGAGGATGCTCTTGCCCGAGCCGGACCCGCCGACCAGGCCGACGACCTCGCCGCGCTCGACGGTCAGGTCGACGCCGCGGACCGCGTGCACGGTCTCGCCGTCGCGGGTCAGCCGGACGTCGAGGCCGTCGACGCGGAGCACGGGGCTCTCGGCAGCAGGCATGGCGGTCTCCTTGGGAGGGCGGAGGAGGGGTGGAGCCCGGGGCGGGGCCGGTCAGGGGTCGCGACCCCGCCCCGGGGTCGGGGTGGCGCGGGGTCAGCCCCGGCCGAGCGCCGCGAAGTGCAGCACGTCGTACTCGAGGACGTTCTGCGCCTCGGTCGTGCCGGTGACGTCCGGCGTGGTCAGCAGGGTGGTGTTGAGCGAGCCGATCGAGTACCAGTAGCGCGTGGCGTTGATCGCGTCGGCCGCCGGGGCGTACGCCGTGATGTCCCCGCTGGCGCGGGCGGTGTCGAGCAGGTCGGTCAGGCCCGGCACCTCGGCGCCGAACAGGTCCAGGCCGCCGGCCGGGGTGTAGATGATGCTCGCCCAGGCGTCCGGGTGGCCGGCGTCGGGGAACACGGAGAACACCGCGAGGTCGGGGCCGTCGGCGCCCTCGTCGGCGATGCCGTAGATGGTGCCGGCCGAGTAGGCGACGGCCTCGGCGGGGATGCCGGCGGTGCTCAGCCGCGAGCCGAGCTCCTCGGCGACGGCCTTGCCGTCCGCGCTGGACCCGGCGTACGCGATGCGCACCGTGCCGGAGTCCGGCGTGCCGAGCGCGTCCCAGGCGCCCTCGTCGTAGGTGATGCCCTGGTCGTCGATGCCCGCGTCGACCATGCCCTGCGGGAACAGCTGGTCGGTCGGCACCTCCAGGCTGCCCATGGCCTCGGCGATGATCGACTCCTTGTCGATCCCCGCGAACAGCGCCTCGCGGTCCGCGACGTCGGCGAGCCAGGCCGAGCCCGGGTTGACGTAGACCATCTGCGTCGTGAAGTTCGGGAAGGTCGACGTCGTGACGTCCTCGCTGCCCTCGAACGACTCGAACGAGGTCTTGTTGAGGTTGCCGAGGATCGCGTCGATCTCGCCGCGCTCGAGCTGCAGCTGCGCCGAGGAGGCGTTCTCGGCGACCTGGATCTCGATGGACGTGAGCTCCGGGGCGTCGCCCCAGTAGCCGTCGTAGGCGGTGAGCTCGTAGCGCTCGCCCGTCTCGACCGCGGTCAGCTCGTACGGGCCGGTGCCGGCGTCGTGCGTCGTGAGGTAGGTCTGCGCGACGTCGTCGCCGGCCTCGTCCGCCAGCACGGTCGGGCTGAGCAGCTTCACGCCGAACGGCGAGGCCAGGTAGTCGAGGAACGCGGCGTTCGGGGCGGCCAGCGTGACGACGGCGGTCAGGTCGTCCGGGGTCTCGACGGACACGACGTCGCCGACCATGTACGCCGGGCCGGCGTCGACCTGGGTACGCCGCTCGAACGACGCCTTCACGGCCTCCGACGTGAGCTCGGTGCCGTCGTGGAACGTGACGCCCGACCGCAGGGTGAACGTGTAGGTGAGGCCGTCGTCCGAGACGGTCCACTCCTCGGCGAGCTCCGGGACGATCGTCGGCTCCTCGACGCCGTCGGCGTACGCCACCAGGCCCTCGTAGGTGTTCTCGATGATGTTGAGGCCCGGGCCGTCGTAGTTGACGTCCGGGTCCGGCGGCGTGGTGTACCCGGTGAGCATCACGGCGGTGAAGGTGTCGTCGCCGTCGGCGGACCCGCCGCCGACGGTGCCGCTCTGGCCGCACGCGGTCAGGGCCAGCAGCCCGGCGACGGCGGCGGCCGCGGCGGTCGCGCGGGTGCGGGCGGCGGTGCGGGGGCGGCGGGCGGTCCGCGTGGTGGCGCGGGCGGTGCTCGGGCTCATGCTCGGTGCCTCTCGGTCGGGGGTGCGTCGACGGGTGCGGGAGGAGGGGGCCGCGACGCCGAGGGGAGGGGAGGTGCGGGGGAGGGCGGACCCTGCGATCCGCGCCGTGGTGCGGCCGACGCATTTCCTGTCGGTGACCGGAAAAGTAGACCCGGGGCGTTGCCACGGGGTTGCGCGGTGTTGCCGGGACGTAAAATCTGTCTGTGACAGGTAATGGGCTAGCCTGGCCGCTCCCGACCCCGAGGAGCCCGCCCGTGACCGACCTGCTGCTGCGCGACGTGCGCCTGATCGACGGCACCGGCGCCGACCCGCGCCCGGGCACGGACGTGCTGGTCTCGGACGGCCTGATCGCCGCCGTCGGGCCCTCCGGGACCGTGGTGCCCGGCGCCGCGACCGCCGACCCGGCCCGCCTCGCCGTCCTCGACGGGTCCGGCCGCACCCTGCTGCCCGGGTTCCTCGACTGCCACGTGCACGTCAGCACGTCGCCCGGCGGCGACACCCTCGGCACCGTCCTGGCGCCGGAGTCGCTGCTCACCCTGCGGTCCGTCCCGCACCTGTCCGCGACCCTCGACGCCGGCGTGACGACCGCGCGCGACCTGGCCGGGGCGGACTCCGGGTTCCGGGACGCCCTGGAGCAGGGTCTGGTGCGCGGCCCGCGGCTCCAGGTCGCCATCCGGATCCTGTCGATCACCGGCGGGCACGGCGACTGGCGGACGATCGAGGGGGTGGCGCTGGACACCGGGCCCGGCGCCGGCGCCGTCGCCGACTCGCCCGCCGAGTTCGTGCGCGCGGTCCGCGAGGTGCTGCGGCAGGGCGCCGACTGGGTCAAGGTCGCCGCGACCGGCGGCATGGGCAGCCCGCGCAGCCACCCGGAGTCCGGCGGCCTGTCCGAGCCCGAGCTCCGCGCCGTCGTCGAGGAGGCCGACCGGCACGGCGGCGTCGGGGTGGCCGCGCACGCGCAGGGCGCCGCGGGTATCGCCGCCGCGGTCCGCGCGGGCGTGCGCAGCGTCGAGCACGGCTACCTCGTCGACGACGCGACGATCGACCTCATGGGGGAGCGCGGCACCTGGCTGGTGCCGACGCTGTCCACGCTGACCCGGCCCGTGGCGGACGGGGTCGCGCCGTGGGTCGCCGCCAAGCGCCGCGCCCTGACGGACGCCGCGCGGGAGCGGCTGCACGCGGCGATCTCGGCGGGCGTGCCGGTCGCGCTCGGCACCGACGCCGGGATCGCCCCGCACGGCACGAACCTCACCGAGCTGGCGCTGCTGGTCGAGCACGGGCTCTCGCCGGCCGCCGCGATCGTCGCGGGCACCTCCGGGGCGGCGCGGATGCTCGGCCTCGCGGACCAGGTGGGCACCGTGGCGCCGGGCCTGCGCGCCGACCTGGTGCTGACGGGCGTCGACCCGCTCACCAGCATCGACGCGCTGGCGGACCCGCGGAACGTGCGGGTGGTGGTGCAGGATGGGCGGGTCGTCAAGGACGCCCGGGCCGACGACGGGAGGACGGTGGACCGTGGCTGAGCAGACCGAGGCCGCGCCGCGCCGCCGGGGCCGCCCCCGCTCCGCGCCCCGGGCGAACTCCTCGCTGAGCACCCGCGAGGAGATCCTGGCCGCGGCGGCGTCGCTGTTCGGCTCGCAGGGCTACACCGAGACCACGACCCGGCAGATCGCCGACGCCGTCGGCATCAAGCAGGCGTCGCTGTACTACCACTTCGCCGACAAGAGCCAGATCCTGCGCTCGCTGCTCAAGGGCACCGTCGCGCCGTCGGTCCAGTTCGCGGACTGGCTGCGCACGGCCGGCTCGGAGGGCGGCCCCGTGGACCCGACCGTCGCGCTGGCCGCCCTCGCGCGCTACGACCTCGACGGCCTGCTCCGCGACCGGTGGAACCTGCACGTCGTCTACCGGCTGCTCGACATCGCCGAGACCGAGTTCGCCGAGACCCGGGAGAGCCAGGTCGCGCTGCGCGGGCACTACCGCGCGCTGTCCGTGGCGGTGCTGGAGCAGCAGGGCGTCGACGCGGCGGCGCTGCCGGAGACGGACCTGGAGCTGGCGTTCGGGCTGGTCGAGGGCATCATCAGCCAGCGGCAGTGGGGCGACGACGGCACCCGCGCGGCGTACGCCGAGGCCGTGGTCCGCGGCTGCCTGCGCCTGGTGCACGTCCCGGAGCCGGCGATCGCGGGCGCCGTGGCGGCGGGCGAGGCCCTGGCCGCCCGCTTCCGCGCCGAGGTCCCCCAACCGGACTGACCCCTCTCTCCGCCCGCCCCGGCCCGCCCCCGGCTCGCCCTCCCCGCTCGCGCCGAGATAGGACTTCTCAGCCGAGATAGGACCCTGCAGGGTCCTATCTCGGCGCGGAGGTCCTATCTCGGCGAACGGTGGCGAGGCCCGGGACGGCGACGGCCCCCGCACCCGGAGGGGCGGGGGCCGTCGTGAGGCCGGAGCGCGGGGGCGTCAGACGCCCGCCTGCTCCTTGAGGTCCGTGACGAAGTCCGGGTTCTCGTCGAGCCACGCGGCGGCCGACGCGGTCGGGTCCGAGCCGCCGTCCTCGTTGAACATGAGGTTCTCCAGGGAGAACAGCTGCTCGTCGGTCAGCTCGAACGCCTCGATGAGCTTGGTCAGCGTCGGGTAGTCCTCGGCGAAGCCGGTGCGGCCGACGGTGTGGATCTCCTCGGCCTCGCCCATGGCGCCCTCGGGGTCCTCGAGGTCGCGGACGGGGTAGGCGTCGTACGCCCAGTGCGGGCGCCACAGCGTGACGGCGATGTTCTCGCCCGCGTCGGTCGCGCCCTTGAGCTCGGCGAGCATCGCCGGCGTGGACGAGACCACGAACTCCATGTCGTCCAGGCCGTAGGTCGGGATGGCCTCGTCCTGGGTGATCCGGGTCAGGCCGGCGCCGGACTCGATGCCGACGATCCGGTTGCCGAACGCGTCCGCGTTCTCGGCGAGCTCGTCGATCGAGGTGATGGGCGCGTCCTCGTTCACCGCGATGGTGAGGCGGGCGTCGTCGTACCAGACACCGAGCTGCTCCATGTCGTCGCCGTACTGCTCGAGGTAGTCCTCGTGCGTCGTGGGCAGCCACATGTCGAAGTTCACGTCGAAGTCGCCGCCGGCCAGGCCGGTGTACACGACGCCGGCGTCCGCCTCCTGCGACTCGACCGTGTAGCCGTCCTCCTCCAGCATGGTCTGGAACAGCGCCGACACGGCGATGCCCTCGTCCCAGCCGGAGTGCACGCCGATCGACACGGTGGGCAGGTCGCCGTTCTCGAGGCGCTCCTCGTCGGAGGCGCCCGAGCCGCCGTCGGAGGCGCAGGCCGTCAGGGCCAGGCCGGCGACGAGCGCCGAGGCGGCGAGGGCGGAACGGCGGGTGCGGGTGCGCATGCGTGTCCTTTCCGTGGGCGCGCGGCATCGTGCCGTCGCCCGGGTGGGGGTGGGTGGGGCGCGGGACCGCCGAGCGGCCCCGGTGGAAGGGGGAGGCGTCAGGCCTTCGTCGCCGCGGCGACCGCGCGGGCCGTCTTCGAGCGGGTGCCGAACGCCGAGGTCACGCGGTCGAGGAACATCGCGAGGATGACCACGGCCAGGCCGGCCTCGAAGCCGAGCGAGACGTTGACGCGCTGCAGGGCCTGGACGACGTCGCCGCCGAGGCCGGGGGCGCCGGCCATGCCGGAGATGACCACCATCGACAGGGCGAGCATGATCACCTGGTTGACGCCGGCCATGATCGTCGGCATCGCCAGCGGGAGCTGGATCTGCCGGAGGATGCGGCCGTCGGAGGAGCCGAACGCGTGCCCGGCCTCGACGACCTCGCGGTCGACCTGGCGCAGGCCCAGCTCGGTGAACCGGACGCCGGGCGCCATCGCGAAGATGACGGTCGCGACGATGCCGGGGACGACGCCGACGCGGAAGATGACGACGGTCGGGATCAGGTAGACGAAGGCGGGCATCGTCTGCATGAAGTCGAGCACCGGCCGCACGGCCCGGGACACCCGGTCGTCGCGGGCCGCCCAGATGCCGAGCGGGATCGCGATGACCAGGGCCACGACGCTGGCGAGGATCACCAGCGCCAGGCTGTCCATGGCGTTCTCCCACTGGTTCACGCCGGCGACGACGACGAGCCCGGCCAGCGTGCCGACGGCGAGCTTCCAGCCCTTCGCGAACAGCGCGATCAGCGCGAGCGCGACGGCGATGAACCAGAACGGCGGGCCGCTGAGCACGGTGTCGAGGCCGTCGTATGCGCCCTCGAAGATGCTCTTGATCGCGGAGAACAGGCCGCGGAACGTGGTGGTCACCCAGTCGACCGCGACGTCCACCCACTCGCCGAGCGGCAGGCGGGGGACACCCTGGTCGGTGGTGTCGAGGGCGAGGATCGGGGCGGTCACGCGCGCACCTCCGTCGTGTCGGCCGCGCGGCCCGCACCGGGGGCGGCGGTGGTGGCGTCCGGGGGCGTGCCGAGCGGGTCGGCTCCCGGCGCCGGGGCGGTGGCCGCGGTCGGGTCGGCCTCGCCGGGGGCGGCCGCGGTGGACGTGGCGGCCTGGTCGGCCGTCGGGGTGCCCTTGGGCGGGGTGCTGGTGTCGACGGGGACCATCGCCTCGAGCAGGATCGCGCGGGGGATGACGCCGACCAGGCGGCCCTTGTCGTCGGTCACGGGGACCGGCAGCGGAGACTCCGCGGCGGGCGCGAACACCTCGGCCAGCGGGGTGTCGACGGACACCGACGTCAGGCTGTCGTCGATCAGGCCCTCGAGGGTGTCCTTGCCCGCGCGGGTCGCGTCCACGGCGTCGGCGTCCCGGACGATGCCGCGCAGCACGCGGGTCCGGTCCACGACGTAGGCGGCGGCGACCTGCGCGTCGCGCATGGTGCGCAGCGCGAGGCGCGGGCCGCCCCCGGCGAACGCGACGGCCGCGGGCCGCCGCATCACGGACGACGCGGTCAGCACGCGGGTGCGGTCCACGTCGGCGACGAACTGCGCGACGTAGTCGTCGGCGGGCGCGGACAGGATCTGCTCGCTGGTGCCCACCTGGACGACGCGGCCGTCGCGCATGACGGCGATCCGGTCGCCGAGGTACATGGCCTCGTTCAGGTCGTGCGTGATGAACACGATGGTCTTGCCCAGCGTCTGCTGGAGCTCGAGCAGCTGGTCCTGCATCTCGCGGCGGATCAGCGGGTCCAGCGCGGAGAACGCCTCGTCCATCAGCAGGATGTCGGTGTCCGCGGCGAGCGCGCGGGCCAGGCCGACGCGCTGCCGCATGCCGCCGGACAGCTCGTGGGGGAGCGAGTCGCCCCACTCGCCGAGGCCGACCATCTCGAGGGCCTCGTCGGCCTTCTTGCGGCGCTCGGCCTTGTCCACGCCCTGCAGCGCCAGCGGGTAGGCCGCGTTGTCGCGCACCGTGCGGTGCGGCAGCAGCGCGAAGTGCTGGAACACCATGCTGACCTTGCGCTGCCGGATGGACCGGAGCTGGGCCGCGCTCACGGCGCTGAGGTCGTCGTCGCCGAGGACGACGCGCCCGGCCGTCGGCTTGAGCAGGCCGTTCAGCATCCGGATCAGGGTCGACTTGCCGGAGCCGGACAGCCCCATCACCACGAACGTCTCGCCGCTGCGGATCTCCAGGTCGGCGTCGATCACCGCCGCCGTGCCCCACGGGCGCACGTCCTCGCGGGACGACCCGTCGCGGAGCCGCTTCACCGCCTCGTTCGGCCGGCGGCCGAACACCTTGTACACGCCCTCGACGCGCAGTCCTGTCACTCATCCACCTCGTCACGTCATGACGCGCGGCCCCATCCCCTCCGCGGGCGGAGGTCGGATGCGCCCCGGGGATGGGGCGCGCCGGGGGCGCAGCGTCGGTCGGCAGCGCCGCGCGGCCCGCCCGGAGGGGGCCGGTTGCGGCGGCGGAACACGCCTCGGCCCTCGCTGCCGCACCCCGGGTGAGGGGCGCTGCGAGGGCCGGAGGCAGGCGTCGCGCGCCGACCATTCGTCGATCTGGTCGGGATCCACCGTGCCCCATCTCGGCGGGGAACGCGAGGCCGGGACGTGCCGAAACGGTGCATCGTGGGACGACTTTACCCAGGTAAAGTCACCGTGACCTGCGACTTTACCATTTCTTGGATCGTTACCGCTTTGTGACCTGGCGGTCGGGATGTCGGGGTGCCGACCCGGGGGACGTCCCCCCGGGCGGGTGGGTGGCGCACCGGGTGCCCCCGGGTGCGCCGGGCACGGGACGATGGTGCGGTCCGACCGACCCGGGCGCGCCTCGGCCGCGCCCGACCCCGCACGAGGAGCCCGCCATGTCCGCCACCCCGCCGGCCGCCGCCGGACCCGCCGGACCCGCCGGCACCGCCGCGCCGCACCCCGGTGGACCGCACCCCGCCGCGTACGCCCCCGGGGCGCCGGTCGTGACCGTCCCGGTGCACCTCACCGCGGACCTGCCCACCGGCGCGATCTGGGCGCCCGGCGTCATGGGGCGGGCCTGGCGGGAGTACGGCTACCTGTTCCTGGCCCTGCTGGTCGCGCCGTTCGCGTTCATGTACGCGGTCGTCGCGGTCGTGCTGCCGCCGTCGGTGGCGATCACCGTCGTGGGCCTGTTCGTCGCCGGCTGGGTGATCGTCGGCGGCCGCATGTGGGCGGCGCTCTACCGGGGGATGGCCCGCGGGATGCTCGGCACGTCGATCGCCGCGCCGATGCCCCGCCGACGGCGCCGGGGGTTCTGGCGCCGGCTCGGGGTGCTGCTCGGCGACGCGCCGGGCTGGCGGGGGGTCGCGTTCGGCGCCCTGTCGCTGCCGCTCGCGATCGTCGGGTTCGTGGTGCCGACGACCTTCCTCGCCGTCGCGCTCGGCGGCACGACGCACTGGTTCTGGTACCGCTGGCTCCCGCTGCAGGAGGCGTCCGACGGCACGCTGCACCGCGGGGCGTCGTTCGGCACCGACTACTTCATCGACACCGCGCCGCGGCAGTGGATCCTGATCGCGGTCGGCCTGCTGGCGTTCCTGGCCTGGCACCGGCTCACCCTCGGGTTCGCGCACCTGTTCCGGCTGCTCAGCACCAGCCTGCTCGGCCCGACCGGGTCCAGCCTGCGCGTCGCCCACCTCGAGCAGACCCGCGGCACCGCGGTCACGGACGCCGACACCCGGCTGCGCCGCATCGAGCGCGACCTGCACGACGGCACCCAGGCCCGGCTGGTGGCGGTCGCCATGCAGATCGGCGACGCCCGTGACCGGCTCGCGCACGAGCCCGGCGCCGACCCGGCCACGCTCGGGCTGCTCGACGAGGCGCACGGCGCGCTCAAGGACACGCTGACCGAGCTCCGCGAGATCGCCCGGGGCATCCACCCGCCGGCGCTCGACAACGGGCTCGCGGTGGCGCTGGAGACCCTGGCCGCGCGGAGCCCGGTGCCCGTGACCGTCGACGTGGACCTGGCGACCGCCCGGCCCGCGCCCGAGGTCGAGACGATCGCGTACTTCGCGGTCGCCGAGCTGCTCACGAACGTCGTCCGGCACTCGGGAGCGACCGGGGCCTACGTCCGGGTCGAGGCCGACGGCCGGGCGCTGTGGCTGCGGGTGCGGGACGACGGCCACGGCGGCGCGCGGCTCGGCCTGCCCGGCGCGTCCGGCGGCTCCGGGCTGGCGGGCCTGGCCGACCGGGTGGCGACGGTGGACGGCGAGCTCGACGTCGACAGCCCGGCCGGAGGCCCTACGGTGGTCACCGTGCACCTGCCGCTGAGCGCCCGATGAGCCGACCGGATCCCCGCCCGTCGCACGTCCGCGTAGGGGGTGCGCCGTGCGGGTCGTGATCGCCGAGGACTCCGTGATCCTCCGCGACGGGCTCGCGGCGCTGCTCGCCCGCCGCAACCACGAGGTGGTCGCGGCGGTCGGCGACGGGGACGCGCTCGTGAAGGAGGTCGCCGCGCTCGCGGACGACGGCGCGCTGCCGGACATCGCCGTGGTCGACGTCCGGATGCCGCCCGGGTTCACCGACGAGGGGCTGCGCGCCGCGCTCACCCTCCGCGAGACCCACGCCGGCCTCGGCGTGCTGCTGTTCTCGCAGTACGTCGAGACCCGGTACGCCGCGCAGCTGTTCGGCGGGGACGCCCGCGGCGTCGGCTACCTGCTCAAGGACCGGGTCGCCGACGTCTCCGACTTCCTCGACGCGCTGGAACGCATCGCCGCCGGGCACACGGTCCTCGACCCCGAGGTCGTCACCCAGCTCATGGGCGCCGCGCGCGTCGACCCCGGCATCACGCGGCTCACCCCGCGGGAGTCCGAGGTGCTGGAGCTCATGGCGCAGGGCCGGTCCAACGGGGCGATCGCCGACGCGCTCGTGCTGACGTACGGGGCGGTCGAGAAGCACGTGACGTCGATCTTCGGCAAGCTCGACCTGGCCCCCGACGCCGGCGACCACCGCCGCGTCCTGGCGGTCCTCCGCTACCTCAACCTGGAGGCCTGACCCGGCGCCCCGGTGCACGCCACGGTGCGCCGGCGCCGGCGCATCCGGCGAGGTCGGCGGTCGCGCCCGAGGTCGGTGGTTCCGCACCCCCTCCCGCGGACGGAGGCCACGACCTCGCGCTAGCGTCGGTCGAGCGCGCCCGCGCCAGCCGACGGAGGGACCCCGCCATGCCGAAGCTCACCGAACCGCAGCTGCTCTGGACGGGCGTCGTGCTCGTCGTCGTCGGGATCATCGGGGGCTGGATCGGGCAGGCGCTGTTCATCGAGCTGCTCTACCGGGCGTCCTGGCTGTACGGGTTCGCGCAGACCGTGGGCAGCGCGCTGACCGTGGTCGGCGCGGCGATGATCGGCGGGGCGTTCGTCGTGGGCGCGCTCCAGCGCGGTCCGGCGGCGCCCCGGCCGGCGCAGCCGCAGCCGTACGGGGGCGCGCTGGGGCAGCCGTACGGCGGGTACCCGGGGGCGGGCGGGTACCCCGCTCCCGCGCAGGCCGCCGGCTCCGCTCCCCAGCCGGGCGGGTACGGCGCTCCCTCGGGCGGCGGGTTCGGCGCCCCGGCCGGCGGCCACCCCGTGCCGGCCCCCGGCGGGTACGGCCCCGCACCGCTGTCGGACGGGTACGCCCCGCCGTCGCGGGCGCCCGCACCCCAGCAGAGCGGGTACCCGGCCCCCTCGTCGTCCGGCGAACCCGCGCCGCAGCAGGCCGCCGAGCCGGACCGCCCGACCCCGTCGGCGGGTGACCGCTGACCCGGAACGCCTGCGTGACCAGGGCGCCCGGCGCTACGGTCGAGGACGTGGCCGGGGCCGTTCCCGGCGTCGACCGCGAACCGGGAGGACCTCGTTGCCCCAGCTCACCGCGCCCCAGCTGTTCTGGACCGGCCTGGTGGCGGTGGTCCTGGGCGTCGTCGGGAGCGCCGGCGCCCAGGTGCTCTACGTGGACCGGCTCTGGGCGACGCCGGAGGCGTTCGCGTTCCTGTCGGCGGCGGCCATCGGGCTCACCGTGCTCGGCGCAGCACTGGTCGCGGGCTCGCTGGTGCTCGCGGGTGTGCGGCGGACCGCCGGCGCGAGTGCGGAGCCGGGGGACAGCCCCCGCCCGACGTCGGGCTGACCGCCGCGCAGGACGGGGGTCGTACCCGTTCTGACCTGCGGTTCTGCGCGCCAGGCTGGTGCCGTGCCCGATCGCCGGGCATCCGCGCGGGAGGCCGCGCGGTCCCCTCGGGAGCGCCGCCATGTCGACCGTCCTGCCCGCACCGCCCCGCGAGAGCAACACCCTCGCGCTCTCCACCGGCCCGGGGTCCGCCCGGCCCGCCCGCCCCGGCCCCGCGCCTGCACCCGCGCCCGCACCGGCACCCGCGGCCGCCACGTCGCCCCGCCCCCGCCGCGACCCGTTCGTCGACGGCGTCCGCGCCGTCGGGATCCTGCTCGTCGTGGCGCTGCACTGGCTCATGGTCGAGGCGACCTGGGACGGCAAGACGCTCGCCGTCGGCAACGCCCTGGCGCACGGCGGCGCGTGGCTGCTGACCTGGCTCCAGCCGCTGCCGCTGCTGTTCTTCGCCGCCGGCGCCGCGGCCCGGTACGACCTCGACCGGCACCCCGGCGAGCCCGGCTGGCGGTTCGCGGGCGTCCGGCTGCTGCGCATGGCGCGCCCTGTGGCGGTGTTCGTCGGGGTGTGGGCGCTGCTGGTCGCGGCGCTGCCGTGGCTCGGCGTCCCGGCCGCGGCCGTCGACCGGGTCGCCCGGATCGTGCCGCAGCCGCTGTGGTTCCTCGGCGTGCAGATCGGGCTGCTCGCGCTGACCCCCCTGCTGCTGCGGGCGTTGCGCCGGTGGGGCGCCGCCCGGGTGCTGGTGGTCGCGGCCGCGCTCCCGGTGGTCGTCGACCTGCTGCGGTTCTCCGACGAGGTCGGGCTGCCCGGGGCGCCGAACGTGCTGCTCGTCTGGGCGGTGCCGTACCTGGGCGGCCTCGTCTACGCCGCCCGCCGGCTCGCCGCGCCGGAGGACGTCGCCGCGCGCGACCTCGTGCCGGAGCGCACCGCGCTGGCGCTGCTCGCGCTCGGCGGCCTCGCCACGACGGTGCTGCTGCTCGCGGTCGGCCCGTACCCGCGGTCGCTGATCGGCATGCCCGGCGACGCGATCTCCAACCTCGCCCCGCCGACCGCCCCGGTCGTGGGCTTCGCGGTGGCGCAGGTCGCGGCGGCGCTGCTCGTCCGGGACGCCGTCGCCCGGTGGGCCGCCTGCTCGCGGCTGGTGCGCTGGGCCGGGTCGCGGTCGATGGGGCTGTACCTGTGGCACCTGACGGCGATGTTCGCGGTGTCGGGCGTCGTGCTCCTCGGCGCGGGGAAGGTGCTGCCGGAGCCGTGGACGTGGGACTGGTGGGTCACCCGGGCGTCGTACCTCGGGGCGGCGGGGGTGGTCCTCGCGGGGCTGGTCGTGGCGGCGGGCGCGGTCGACCGGCGGCTGCCGGCGCTGCGGCGGCGCCGCGCCGGGTGAGGGTGTCGGACCCCGGTCGTACGGTGCGGTGAGCAGCACGCCCGACCGGACGTCTCGGGGGAGGAGCCGCCCGTGCAGGTCTCGCCGTTCACCGTCGCCGTGCCCGAGGCGGACCTCGACGACCTCCGCCGCCGCGTCCGCGCCACGCGCTGGCCAGAACCCGCCACCGAGGACGGCTGGGCGCAGGGCGTCCCGCTCGACTGGCTGCGCGACCTGGCCCGCTACTGGGCCGAGGAGTACGACTGGCGCCGGCTGGAGCGCCGCCTCGCCGGTGTCCCGCAGGTGCTGGTGCGGGTCGACGGGCTCGCCGTCCACGCGCTGCACGTCCGGTCGCGGCACGTCGGCGCGACGCCTCTGGTGCTCACGCACGGGTGGCCGGGGTCGTTCGTCGAGCTGCTGGACGTCCTCGGGCCGCTCACCGACCCGCCGGACCCGGCGGACGCGTTCCACGTCGTCGTCCCGTCGCTGCCGGGGTACGGGTTCAGCGAGAAGCCCGCGGCGCCGGGCTGGGGGATCGAGCGCGTCGCCGACGCGTGGGCGGCGCTCATGGCGGCACTCGGATACGACCGGTTCGGCGCGAGCGGCGGGGGCTGGGGGACCAGCGTCAGCACGGTGCTCGGGCTCCGGCACCCGATCGTGTGCTCGGCCTGCACCTGACGCCGCCGCTGGTCGCCCCCGACCCGGCCACGCTCGGCGACCTCACCCCGGCCGAGCGGGCGGCGGTCGCGGCCGTCGAGGGGTCGGCGGACGGCTCGGCGTACTCGGCGCTGCACGCCACCCGGCCGCAGACGCTCGGCTACGGGCTGACGGACTCGCCGGTCGGGCTGGCGGCGTGGATCGGGGAGAAGGTCGTCGCCTGGTCCGACCACGACGGCGACGTGTTCACCGTCCTGAGCCGGGACCAGCTGCTCGACGACATCACGCTCTACTGGCTGACGGGGACGGCGTCGTCGTCGGCGCGGCTGTACCGGGAGAGCATCGCGACGGTCCAGGGCTGGTTCACCCGCAGGTCGTCCGACGTCGTCACCGTGCCGACCGGCGCCGCGGTGTTCCGGGACCTGCCCCGGCCGTCTCGGCGCTGGGTCGAGCGGCGGTTCCCGGACCTGCGGTACTGGTCGGAGCCGGAGCGCGGCGGGCACTTCGCGGCGTGGGAGCAGCCGGAGGTGTTCGTCCGGGAGCTGCGGGCCTCGTTCCGCGCGTTCCGCGCGGCGCGCCCGCCGGGGTGAGCCCCGGTCCGTGAGGTCGTCACAACCGCGTGAGGTCGTCACTCACGAGTGACGACCTCACCGCGTCGTGACGACCTCACCGCGTCGTGACGACCTCACGCGCGTCCCCGGCCTCAGCGCGTCAGCGCCGGCAGCACGTCCCGCCCGAACACCTCGATCCACTCCTGCTGGTTCCGCCCGACGTTGTGCAGGTACACGTGCGTGAACCCGGCGTCGAGGAACCGCTGGATCTCCGCCCGGTGCGCGTCCGGGTCCTCGGAGATCAGGAGCCGGCCCTCGAAGTCCTCGGGCCGCACCAGCCGCGCCATCTGCTCGAAGTCGTACGGGGAGCGCACGTCGCCCTTGGGGAACTTCATGCCGCCGTTGGGCCACTCGGTCATCGCGTTCGCGAGCGCCTCCTCGTAGGTCGGGGCCCAGGACAGGTGCAGCTGGAGGATCTTCGGCATGGTGTCGGGGTCCTTGCCGGCCTCGCGGGCGCCCTCGGCGAACCTGCCGAGGAGGCCGGCGACCTTCTCGACGGTCGCGCCGGGGGTGATGATGCCGTCGGCCTCGCGGCCGGTGCGCCGCGCGGTGATCGGTCCGGCCGTGGCGACGTAGATCGGCGGGGCGTCGTCGAGCGTCCAGAGCTTCGTCTTCTCCAGCGTGAAGAACTCGCCGCGGTGTTTGACCTCCTTGCCGGAGAACAGCTTCGTGATGATGTCGACCGCCTCCCACATCCGGCGGAGCCGGTCGGGTGCCTCGGGCCAGTAGCCGCCGACGACGTGCTCGTTGAGCGCCTCGCCCGAGCCGAGCCCGAGCCAGTGCCGGCCCGGGTACATCGCGGCGAGCGTCGCGGACGCCTGGGCGACCATCGCGGGGTGCATCTTGAACGAGGGGCACGTGACGCCGGGGCCGAGGTCCGTGGTGGTGGCCGCGCCGATCGCGGTGAGCAGGTTCCACACGAACGGCGCGTGGCCCTGGGCGGGCACCCACGGCTGGAAGTGGTCGGCGGCCATGGTGCCGACGAAGCCGGCGGCCTCCGCCGTGCGGCACAGGTCGACGAGCTCCGTGGGGTGGAACTGCTCGCTCATGGCGGCGTAGCCGATCCGGGCGGTCATGCGGTCCTCCGGGTGGTGGTGGGGCGGGAGCAGGGGCGGGCCGCGAAACCGGCCAGACATCTGGGGCGGCGACGATGGCCCCGGGGCGGGCGTCGCGCGGACGCCCGGCGCGCGGGGGCGGACCGACGGGAGGCGTGATGGCGAGGAGCCCCGACGCGGTGCTGCGGGTGGCGCGGTCGATGGTCGCCGACTTCGAGGAGATCATCGGCGAGATCACGGAGCGGGTCTGGCGCAGCGTGCCGGCCTACCCGCAGGTGGTCGTGGACCGGGGCGACCTGTCCGGCCAGGTGCGGGACTCGATCCTCAACGTGCTGGTGTGCCTGATGGAGGACCGGCCGCCGTCGGCCGCGGAGCTGGAGACGGCGGCGGTCAACGGCGAGCGCCGGGCGCTCCAGGGGGTCGCGCAGGCCGCGATCATCCAGTCGTACCGGAATGCGGAGCGGAGCCTGGTCGACACGTTCCAGGCCCGGTGCGCGCGGATGCAGGTGCCGGTGGGGGCGCTGCGGGCGGGCCAGCAGCAGATCGTGGCGATCCTCGACCAGCTCGAGGGCGCGATGCTCCGCACCTACGCGCAGATGCAGCAGCGGATCGCGACCCGGACCGTCCTGACCGAGCCCGACCTGATGAACCGGCTGGTCAGCGGCGAGCCGATCGACCCCGCCGACCTGGCGCGGCTGGTCCGGACGCTCGGCCTGGCGGTGGACGACGAGACCCGGGTGGTCGGCCTGGCGCTGGGTCCGGCGGGGGCTCCGGGCGAAGCGGGCGCGCCGGACGCGGACCGCGACGTCGACCCGGAGCAGGTGGCCGACATCCGGCACCACGCCGTCGCGCACCTGGCGGCGGTCACGGGCGGCACGCCGCTGTCGGGCGTCGTGCGCGAGGACGGCGGCGCCCCCGTCGTGGTGCTCGCCGTGCCCTGGGACGGACCCGTGTCCGACCTCGGGGCGCGGATCGCCGCCGGGCTGGACCGGCGCCGGGTCGCGGTGGCCGCCGTGGGCGCGGTGGGGGAGCCGCGGCGCGGGCTCGCCGCGGTCGGCGGGTCGTGCCGGCAGGCGATCGGGGCGCTCGCGGTCGGACGGCGGCGCGGCGCGGACCGCGAGGTGGTGCTGTTCGCCGACGTGCTGCTGGAGGTCCTCGCGCTGCGGGACCCGCGCATGGTCGTGAACCTGCAGGACCGCTACCTGCGGCCGATCGCCGCGCACGAGCACCTGGTCGAGACGCTGCGGGTGCACCTGGCGACGGACCTGTCGGTGCCCGAGACGGCGCGCCGCCTGGTCGTGCACCCGAACACGGTCGCGTACCGGCTGCGCCGGGTGTCCGAGCTCAGCGGGCTCGACCTGCACCGCGTCCGGGACGTGGCCCGGGCGGTGCTGGCGGTCGAGGGACTGGGGCTCGGCATCAGCGCGCAGTCGCACGGCAGCAAGGCGCTCGACGAGGAGCCCGCGCCCCGCGCCTGACCGGCCGCGCCCTCCGGCCCCGCCGCGCCCGCCCGCACCCGCCCCGCCGCTCACGCCCGCGCCCGCCCCGCCGCTCACGCCAGCAGGCCCGCGTCCCGCGCGCACGCGGCGGCCCGGGCCAGCGACTCCTCCGCCGGCGACACCCCGTCGTCCATCACGACCAGGGTGTCCAGCCCCGCGTCCGCGAACGCGCGCATCCCGCCGGCGACCTCGTCCGGCGTCCCGGCGAGCGTGAACGTGCGCAGCACGTCGTCGTCGACCAGGTCGGCGCCGTCGGCCCCGGCGAGCACCCGGTCCCGCAGGGCGAGGGCCTGGTCGGCGGGCAGGCCCGGCACGGCGGTGATGGGCGCGGCGCCGTGCATGCCGAGGAACCGCGCGGTGCGCGACCGCACCCGGTCCCGGGCGACCGCGCCGTCGTCGTCGCAGGAGAACGCCGCGTACCCGGTGAGCCGCAGGTCGGGGCGCGGGTGCTGCTCCCGGATCCAGCGCACGTAGGCCGGCGTCGACAGCACGGAGAGCATGAGGCCGTCCGCGATCCGGGCGCCGACGGCCAGCGCGCGCTCGCCCTTGACGCCCAGGTACACCGGCACGTCCGTGCGCAGCGGCGTGAACGACAGCCCGGCGTCGAGGGTCAGCCCGTTCACGTCCTCGCGCAGCACCTCGCCGGCGAGCAGCCGCCGCAGCGCCGCGGTGTACGCCTCGAGCGTGGAGATCGGCCGGGCGAACGGGATGCCGAGCCGGCCCTCCATCCACCCGCGGTTGCTCGCGCCGAGCCCGACGACCAGCCGGCCGCCGGACACCTCGTCGAGGGCCGAGCACTCCATCGCGGTGAGCGCGACGTGCCGGGTCCACGGGTTGATGACGCCGAGCCCGACACCGACCCGGGAGGTCGACGCGGCGACGGCCCCGGCGACGGCGAACGCGCCGCGCTCCAGGTAGTCCTCGCTCAGCCAGACCTCGGCGAACCCGAGGTCCTCGGCCTGCCGCGCGAGCCGCACGGCGGTCGCGGCGTCCCGGCGCCCCGCGGGCGCGTACGCGACCCGCATCAGGCAGTCGCCGCGTCGAAGGCCGCGAGCGTGGGCGCGATCACCGGCACGGCGGCCAGCCGCGCGGCGGTCGCGCCGACGTCCTTGAGCCCCGTCGACGTCCCGAGCAGCACGACGGTCTCGTCCGGCGCCACGGCGCCGCGCGCGACGAGCGCGGGCAGCACCGCGTACGTGATGACCGACGAGGCCTCCAGGTACAGCCCCTCGGTCGCGGCGAGCGCCGCCTGCGCGCGCATGACGGCCTCGTCGTCGGCGGTGGCCGCGGCGCCGGCGGTCGAGCGCAGCGCGTCCCACGCCTGCCAGGTCGCCATCGACGACCCGATGGAGAACGCGACCGTCGGACCCGCCGGCACCGCCGCGCCCGGGACGAACCCGTCGCGCAGCGCCGCCTCGTGCGGGCCGAACGGCTCGGCGGCGACCATGCGCGGCACCCGGTCGGCGAGCCCGAGCGCGACCAGGTCGCGGAACCCGCGGACCATGCCGGCGATGCCGTCCCCGTAGGCCACCGGGGCGACCACGGCGTCCGGCACGGCGCCGCCGAGCTGCTCCCACACCTCGTACGCGATGGTCTTGTAGCCGTCGACGCCGAACGGGTTCGACCCCGACGGCGGGCTGAGGTAGCCGGACACCGGCACCCAGCCGCGCTCCTCGACGCCGGCGCGCATCACGACCCACCGGTCCCGGGGGTCGTCGAACGCGACGACGTCCGCGCCGTACGACTGCATGAGGGTCTTCATCGTCTCGGGCACCGAGGCGACGGTGAGCACCACGCAGCGCAGCCCGGCGCGGGCGGCGTAGGCGGCGGTGGCCGCGCCGTGGTTGCCGGTCGACGCGACGACCACGGTGTCGTGGCCCTGCTGCACGGCCTTGGTCACCGCGACGGCTGCCAGCCGGTCCTTGTACGACCAGGTCGGGTTCCGCGACTCGTCCTTCACGAGCAGCGCGCCCCCGTGCAGCCCGGCCGCGGCGGCGGCCCGCGGCACGGGCACCAGCGGGGTGCCGCCCTCGCCGAGCGAGACCAGCGGGCCGGCCGGGTCGACGGGCAGCAGCGGGGCGAACCGGAACACGCCCGGGCCGGACCCGGGCGCCGGCAGCGCCCCGCCGAGCCCGGCCGCGGCCAGGTCGTAGACGGGGGAGGCGTACGCGTGCACGCCCGCGCCGAGCGCCGGGGCGGACGGCAGGTACGCGTCGGCCTCCGCGACGTCGGCGCCGGTGACGCCGTCGCGCAGCACCCCGGCGTAGGCGGACGCGGTCAGCGGCAGCGCGGTCACGCGGGCACCTCCGTCAGGCCGCGGGCCAGCGCGGTGAGGGGCTGCACGCCGTCGGCGGTGACCACCAGCGCGTCCTCCACCATCATCCCGCCCCAGCCGAGCTCGTAGTACGGGGTCTCGAAGCAGAACGTCATGCCCTCCTCGAGCGGCACGTCCTCGCCGGGCCGGACGATCGGCGCCTCGTACACGTCGAGGCCGATGCCGTGCCCGCAGTGCTGCCGCCGGTACGGGGCGAGCCCGCCGCGCTCGGTCACGTCGACCGCGAGGTCGAACAGCGCCGCCGCCGACACCCCGGGCCGGGCCGCCGCGAGCTGGGCGTCCAACCCGTCGAGGATCGCGTCGTACCGCTGCGCCTGCAGCGGGGTCGGCGCGCCGACCACCGCCGTGCGGCCGATGTCGGACCAGTAGCCGTCGAGCAGGCAGCCGACGTCGAACCGCAGCAGGTCGCCGACGGCGAGCGGCCGGTCGGTGGCGATGGCGTCGGCCAGCGCGGACCGGGGCCCGGTGGTCACGACCGTGAACTTCGGCAGCCCGCCGCCGTCGACCATCGTCCGGGCGACGACCCGGGCGAGCTCCGCCTCGGTGACCCCCGGCGCGGCCACGGCGAGCGCGGCGACGATCCCGGCCTCGGCGAGCCGGGCCGAGCGGGCGAGCAGCGCGACCTCGCCGGGCAGCTTGCGCGCCCGGACGCCCGCGAGCCAGGCGCTGGCGTCCACCCAGGTGACGTCGGGCAGCGCCGCGGCGAGCGCGGCGCGCAGGGGCGCCGGGCACGCGGCCTCGTCGATCCCGAGCGTCCCGGACGCCGCCCCGGCGCGGGCCACGGCCGCCGCGACCGCCTCCGCGGCGCCCGGGTGCTCGTCGACGAGGCGGGTGGCGGTCGCCGCCGACCCGGCCGACTCGAAGTAGAACCGGCCGAACGCCACGAAGTCGTCCTCGCCGATCCCGGCGTCGAACGCCGGCGCGGAGTCGGCGACGGGGCCGGCGAGCACGGTCCGCCCGCCGGTGACGACCGCGGCGACGGACGACGTGCCGTGCACCGCGCCGGACATCGACCGGTACCCGGTGGCGTAGTCGACGTTCGCGGTGGACAGCGCGACCACCGCGTCGAACGGGGCGTCCGCGAGGTGCGCGAGCAGCCGCGCGGCGCGCTCGGCGACCAGTGCCGGGCGGGGGGCGGGGGTGAGCGTCACAGCGCGGCTCCTGCGGTGGTGGGGGCGGTGGCGGACGCGCCGAGCGGCGGGAGCGCGTCGGGTGTCCCCGCGTTCACGGGCGCGATGACCTCCTCGGCGAACCGCGCCATCTGGTCGTACGTCTCGGCGACGGTGTTGCACGCGAACAGCAGCGCGGACAGCGTCGTCACCCCGGCCTCGGCGTACGCGTGCACCTGGTCCTGGATCTGCGCCGTCGAGCCGACCAGGTTCCGGGCGGCGAACCCGTCCTGCTGGCCCTTGAGCGTCGACCCCGAGAGCGACCGCATGTGCTGGTGCAGCTGGGTGGTCTCGAACCGGGCCATCGCGTCGGCCTCGGAGGACCCCATGGCGACGGACAGCTGCGGGGCGACGTCGAAGTCGGCGGGCAGCTCGCGGCCGATCGCCTCCGCCTCGCGCCGGATGTCCGCGAGGCCGGCGGCCACCTCGGCCGGGCTGAGCACGGCGGGCAGCCAGCCGGTGCCGTACCGCGCGGCCCGCTGCTTCGAGCCGACCGCGTTGCCGCCGGACAGGATCGGCAGCGGCGCCTGCACGGGCTTCGGGTAGGACTCCACGTCCTCGAACCGGATGAACTCGCCCTGGTACGACGACCGGCGGTCCCGGAGCAGCGTCTCGAGCGAGGCGAGGAACTCCTCCGCCTGGCGGCCGCGGTGCAGCGTGTTCCCCGGCCACATCGCGTCGGTCTCCTCGCGGTACGCGCCGATCCCCACGCCCAGGACGAACCGGCCGCCGGCCAGCTGGTCGAGGGTGGCGGCCTGCTTCGCGGCGACGACGGGGTGCCGGAACGCCATGACGGTGATGGCGGTCGCCAGCCGGAGCCGGGTGGTCCGGGCGGCGACGAACGCCAGGTAGAGGTACGGGTCGTAGAACCGCGGCGGCGCGTCGAACTCCGCGCGCACGTACCGCTGGGTCGTCACGTGGTCGTTGCCCCACACCGAGTCGAAGCCGAGCCGCTCGGCCTCGACGGCGATCTGCACCGCCTGGTCGGGGTCGGCGTAGGGCACCGGGTACATCAGGCCCTCGGTGCCGGTGGGGACTCCCAGTCCGAACTTCATGCGATCTCCTCGGGGGTGGGCTGCGGGACGACGCCCGGCAGGCGGCGCGCGCGGCGGCGCGGGTCGGCCACGGGCACGGCGGCCAGCAGCGTGCGGGTGTACTCCTCGCGGGGCGCGTCGAGCACGGCGGCGGTCCGGCCGCGCTCGACGACCAGCCCCTGGTGCAGGACGACCACCTCGTCGGCGATCTGCCGGACCACCGAGAGGTCGTGCGTGATGAACAGGTAGGCGGCCTGGGTGCTCTGCTGCAGCTCGCGCAGCAGCCGGACCACCCGCCCCCGGACGGACTGGTCGAGGCCCGACGTGGGCTCGTCCAGCACGATCAGGTCGGGCTCCGGCGCGAGGGCCCGGGCGATCGCGATCCGCTGCTGCTGCCCGCCGGACAGCTCGGCCGGCAGCCGGGTGCGCATCTCGGCCGGCAGCCCGACGAGGTCGAGCAGCTCCGCCACCCGCGCGGAAGCCGCCGCGCCGCGGACCCCGGTCAGCCGGGCGAGCGGCTCGCGCAGGATCCGGTCGACCGTCCACCGCGGGTCGAGCGACTGGTACGGGTGCTGGAACACCATCTGCACCGACCGGCGGCGCTCGCGGTCCCAGGACCCCAGCAGGTCGAACCCGCCGAACATCGCCGTCCCCGACGTGGCCCCGTGCAGGCCGGCGACCACCCGGCCGAGCGTCGACTTGCCCGACCCCGACTCGCCGACCAGGGCGAGCGTGCGGGCGGTGTCCAGCTCGAGGTCGACGCCGCGCAGCGCGTGCACCGTCCGACCCCGGGCGCTGAACGTCTTGGTGACGTCGCGCAGCTCCAGCAGCGCCATGTCAGGCCTCCTCGCCCGCGGCCACCAGGTACCGCGTGTACTCGTGCTGCGGGGACTCGAACAGCTCGACGACGCCCGTGGTCTCCACCAGGTCGCCGCGGTACAGCACCGCCACCCGGTCGCACACCTCCGCGACGACGCCGAGGTCGTGCGTGATCAGCAGGACGCCGCAGCCGGTCTCGTCCGCCAGCTCGGTGAGCAGCGTGAGGATCTGCGCCTGCACGGTGACGTCGAGGGCGGTGGTCGGCTCGTCGGCGATCAGCAGCGTCGGCCGGCAGGCCAGCGCCATCGCGATCATCACGCGCTGGCACATGCCGCCGGACAGCTGGTGCGGGTACGCGCGCGCCGCGCGCGCCGGGTCGGCGATGTGCACCCGGCCGAGCAGTCGCTCGGCCTCCGCCCGGGCGGACCGCTTGTCGGCGCCCGCGCCGTCGGCCTGGTGCAGCCGGACCATGCGGGCGATCTGCTCGCCGACCCGCATCAGCGGGTTCAGCGAGTCCTTCGGGTTCTGGAAGATCATCGCGAACCGGTGCGCGACGGACCGCCGCGCGGTGCCGGTGGCGTCCGCGCCCCCGACCAGCACCCGGCCGCCGGTCATCGCGATGCCGTCGGGCAGCACGCCCATCACGGCCAGGGAGGTCATCGACTTGCCCGATCCCGACTCGCCGACCAGGCCGACGATCTCGCCGGGGCGCACGATCAGGCTGACGTCGCGCAGCAGGGCGGCGCCGGTGCGGGTCACGCCGACGGACAGGCCGTCGAGCTCCAGGACGGGCACGGTGCGCGCCCCGGTGGCGGTCGAGGTCGAGGTCGCGGTCGTCACCGGTCACCCCCCAGGTCGTCGCCGACGAAGTGCAGGCCCATGACCGTCAGGGCGATCAGGAGGCCGGGGAAGAACGCCGTCCACCACTGTCCGGTCAGGATGTTCTGCGCGCCCTCGGCGACCATGACGCCCCACTCCGGCGTCGGGGCGTGGATGCCGATGCCGAGGTACGCGAGCCCGGCGACGTTGAGGATCGAGTAGCCGCAGACGAGCGTGAACTGCACCGCCGCGGGCCGCAGCGAGTTGGGCAGGACGTGGCCGAATGCGATCCGCGCCCACCCGGCCCCGGACACCCGGGCGCCGTCGACGTACTCCAGCTCGCGCTGCGCCAGCGCCTCGGCCCGGACCAGCCGGACGAACGGCGGCACGGCGGCCACCGCGAGCGCCAGGGCGAGCTTGGGCGTGGTCTCGCCGACCGCGAGCAGCAGCACCATCGCCAGCACGAAACCGGGGAACGACATCAGCACGTCGACGCAGCGCATGACCACGTCGTCGACGCGGCCGCCGAGGTAGCCGGACACCACGCCGAGCGCCGAGCCCACCACCATCGCGAGCAGGGCGATGCTGACGCCGAGCAGCAGGTCGAGCCGGATGGCGTGCACGGCGCGGGCGAACACGTCGCGGCCGTAGTAGTCGGTGCCGAACCAGTGCGTGGCCGACGGCGCCTGCAGCGCGGCCGACGGCTCGACCGCGAGCGGGTCGGCGACGAGGAACGGCCCGACGACGCCGAGGACGACCAGCACGGCGAGGACGCCGAGCCCGGTCCACAGGAACGGCCGCGGGCGCCGGGAGCGGGCCCGGGCGGCGTCGGCGGGCGCGGGCGCGGCGGGGGTGGGCGGGGCGGGCAGGGCGACGGCGGTCATGCGCGGGCACCTCCGAGCCGGATGCGGGGGTCGATCAGGCCGTACGCCAGGTCGATGAGGACGTTGAGGGCGATGTAGACGATCCCGATGACGATCGCGTAGCCCTGCAGGATCTCGAGGTCGTTGGCCCGCACGGCGTCGTACGCGAGCCGTCCGGTGCCGGGCCAGGAGAACAGCTGCTCGACGATGACGTTGCCGCCGAGCAGGAAGCTGAACACCAGGCCCAGCGAGGTGAGGATCGGGAGCATCGCGTTGCGCATCTGGTCCCGCCAGAGCACGGTGCCCGGGGCGACGCCGAACGCGCGGGCGGTCCGGACGTACCCGGTGCCGGCGGTGGCGATCAGCGCGGAGCGGACCATCTTGACCACCGCCGCCGAGGCCCCGATCCCGAGGGTCAGCGCCGGGAGCACGAGGTAGCGCAGCGCCTGCCCCGCGGTGGCCGGGTCGCCCGCCAGCAGCGAGTCGAGCACGTACAGGCCGGTGACCTCCGGCGGCGGGGTGGTGCCGACCGGCAGCCGGCCGATGGGGCCCGGCAGCAGGTGCCACAGGGAGAACAGCCCGTAGATCAGCAGCAGCCCGAGCCAGAACGGGGCCATCGACGACCCGAGCACGGCGTACACCCGCGCGGCGGCGTCGGCGGTGCGCCCGCGCCGGGCGGCGGCGAGCACCCCCACCGGGACGCCGATCAGGAGGGCGACCACCAGGGCGGCCAGCGCCAGCTCGATCGTGGCGGGCAGCCGGGCGAACAGCTCGGTGCCGACGTCGCGGCCGGTGGAGACCGCCTGGCCGAGGTCGCCCTGCGCCAGGCGGACGAGGTAGTCCCGCAGCTGGACCGGCAGCGGGTCGTCCAGGCCGTAGGAGGCGCGGAGGGCCGCGATGTCCTCGGGGGTGGCCTCGGGGCCGAGCCGGGCCGCCGCCGCGTCGCCGGGCAGGATGCGCGTGACGAGGAAGACGACCAGGACCAGCCCGAGGACCGTCAGCGCCGAGACGCCGAGGCGGCGCAGGACGTAGCGGGTCACGTCGGGGCTCCTGTCGGGAGGGGACGGGGGGACTGCGGGTGCGGGGGCGCCGGCACCCGGGGCGCGGGGGTCAGGGAGGCCCCGCGGCCGGGCACCGGCGCCCGTCGTCACACCGGGCGGCTCACTCCTGGGTGAGGTACTGCAGGCGGAGCTGCTCGGTGTTGTCCTTGGTGAGGCCGGACACGCCGTCCCGGACCACGAAGGTCCAGTTCGGGTTGTAGACCGGGATGAACGGCATGTCGTCGTAGATGACCTGCTGCGCCTCGGCCGAGATCTCCTCGCGGGACGCCTCGTCGGCGGTCGCGGCGCCCTCCTGGAGCAGGGCGTCCAGGTCCGCGTTCGCGTACGAGGTGAAGTTGGTGCCCGCGGCCGACCCGGCCAGGTAGTACATCTGGTAGAACGGGTCGGCTCCCCAGCCCAGGAAGTTGTTCAGGTACATCGGCAGCGCCCGGGCGTTGGTCTGCGCGGTGAAGTCGGCGTCCGTCAGGGGCTTGAGGTCGATGTCGACCCCGATCTCCTTGAGGTTCGCCTGCACCAGCACGGCCGCCGCGGCCTCGACCGCGTTCGACTGCTTGAAGTAGAGGGTCGAGCTGAAGCCGTCCGCCAGCCCGGCCTCCGCGAGCAGGTCCTGCGCCGCGTCCAGGTCCTCCTCGAAGGTCCCCGCCTCGTCGGAGTGGGTCTCCATCGTGGCCGGCACGACGCCCGTCGACTCGTTCGCGTAGCCGTACAGCACCTGGTCCACCAGGTCCTCGTACGGGACGGCCTTGGCGACGGCCTGGCGGACCAGCGGGTCGTCGAACGGCGCCTCGGTCGTGTTGAAGCCCAGGTACTCCAGGCGGTTGGACGCCTCGGACACGACGGTCAGGCCGTCCTCGTCCTCCATCGCCTGCACCTGGTCGAGCGGGATGCCCTGGGCCAGGTCGATCTCGCCCGAGCGGAGCAGCAGCGCGCGCTGCGACGCGTCCGAGACGAACTGGATCGTCACGCCGGCGTTCGCGATCCGGTCCTGGTCGTAGTAGTGCTCGTTCGGCTCCAGGACCAGCTGCTGCGTCGGGTCGTAGGACGCCACCGTGTACGGGCCGGAGGAGTTGGCGTTCTCCCGGAAGTACGCGCCCGCCCACGGGTCGTCGGCCGTCGCGTTCGCCTCGCCGGTGGCCTGCGAGAACACGCCGAGCGGCTGCATCGCCTCCATCTTGGTCAGCAGCGGGCTGGCGAACGTGCTGGTCACGACGACGGTGCTGTCGTCCGGCGCGGTGACGTCGTCGGGCGTCGCGACGCCCGCGAACGGCAGCAGCGCCTTGACGTACCCGGGTCCGAGCAGGCTGCGCTGGTAGGACCAGACGACGTCCTGCGCGGTGAGCGGCGTGCCGTCGGCGAACGCGAGGCCGTCCCGCAGGTGGAAGGTGGTCGTCAGGCCGTCCGCCGACACGTCCCAGGACTCCGCGAGGGCGCCCTCGAACTCGGTGGTGCCGGTGCGGACCAGGCCGTCGGTGTCGTAGGTCTGCTCGATCAGCTGCTCGACCAGCGACCCGGTCGCCACCATCGCCGCCGGCGTGCGCCACGCCTGGGCGTCCAGCAGGTCGACGGAGCTGTCCAGGCTGATGACGAGCGGCTGCGTGCCGCCGGAGGTCGAGGTGCTGTCGTCGCCGGCGGTGTCGTCGCCGCCCGCGCCGCACGCGGTGAGGGCGAGCGCCACGACGACTGCGGCGGAGGACGCCGCGGTCGCGCGGCGCCGGCGGGGGAGGGGTCGCTTCACGAGGGCTCCTAGCACGGTCGGGTGGGGCGGCCCCGCCCGGCACGACGACCGTCGGGGTCCGCGCCGTCGGGGAGCGGCGCGGGTGCCGCGCCACGGACAGCCTCGCCGCGGCCGGTGGGCCGGGACATCGGCGGCCGGGCCAAACCGCGCGGCCCGGGGTTGTCGTGACCCCCGAGCGCCCCCGTCCCCCGGTCCGGCCCGGCGACGAGGGTAGGCAGGCCCGTGTTTCGCGCCGGGGCCCGGGCGGAAACGCCCGTGTAACCGGTCTGTCGCGCCGGCGTCACGCCGGGCCGCCCGCACCGGCGCGGTGCGGCTGTCACAAGGCGGTGAGGTCGTCACAAGGCGGTGAGGTCGTCACTCGTGAGTGACGCCCTCACGCCGTTGTGACGACCTCACGCGCGGGGCCTGGGTGCCGCGCGGACCCGGGGCGCGGGGCGCCGGCTCCCAGCGCGCTCCCAGGTCCGGGTGCTGGGCTGGACGCGTGCTGCACGAGCCGACCCGACGCCGGACCACCGCCCTGCCCGCCCCCGTCGAGGACGGCGGCACGCGCCGGCCGTGGCGGGTCCGCCGCGCGGGGCTGCTCGACGTCAACCCGCTGGCCCGGATGATCGCCGCGCACCGGCCGTTCGTCGACCTCGACGGCGACGGCGAGCCGGACCCCGGCCCGGACCCGGAGCAGGCGGGGCCGGCGACCCGGCTCATGCTGAGCCTCGGCGCGATGGAGCACGGCGAGGTGTGGCTCGCGGACGCGGGTGCCGCGTCCGCCGAGGTCGCCGCCGTCGCCGTCTGGCTCCCGCCCGACGCCGACCGCCTCGGCGCCGACCTCCAGCGCGTGGTGACCCGCGAGCTCGGCGTCCGGCCCGACCGGCACCCGAAGCCCGCGCGCGCCCCGCTGCGGGCGATCGCCGAGGCCACCGCCCGCACGCTCGCCCTGGTCCGGGAGTCGGGCGCGGAGCGCGTGCTCGTCCTGCTCGCCGACGACGGCCGGGCGGACGCGGCGGAGCGGGAGGCGCTGCTCGCGGACCTGCTGGCGCCCGTCGCGGCCGAGCAGGCGGCCGGGGGTCGGGACGTGCTGGCGGTGACCGTCGACCCGGCGCAGGTGGCGGACCTGCGGGCGCTCGGGTTCGCGGAGGTGGCGCGCACGCCGCTCGGGGCGGCGTCGCTCTGGCTCGGCGCGCGGCGCTCCGGAGGGCCCGGGCGCGACGGCGCGCCCGCCCGGGCTCAGGCCGCGATCGCGACCGCGTAGCCCGCGGCGTCCTCCTCGAGGTCGCCGGTCTCGCCCTCGGCCACCGCGCGGCGGCCCAGTACGATCGTGTAGGTCCAGAACGCGGCCAGCGCGAGCGCGCCGATCACGATCTTCAGCCACCACGGCAGCGTCGAGCCGGTCACGAAGCCCTCGACGACGCCGGACAGCAGCAGCGCCGCGGCAAGCCCGATCACCACGGTGACGAGCGCCCGGCCCTCCTCGGCGAGCGCGCGCGCCCGCGGCCGCCCCTGCGGGTCGACCCACGCCCAGAACAGCCGCAGCCCCGCGGCGCCGGCGACGAAGATCGAGGTCAGCTCGAGCAGGCCGTGCGGCGTGATGAGCTGGAAGAAGATGCCCAGGCTGTCGTGCGCCGCCATCATGCCGCCGGTCGCGCCGACGTTCACCGCGTTGTTCGCGAGCACGTACAGCGTGCCGATCCCGGAGATGCCGAGCGCGACGCAGAGCGCGGCGACCCAGGCGTTGTTCGTCCAGACGACGGCGGCGAAGCCCGCGCCGGGGTCGTAGTAGGTCGCGAACGCCTCGTCGACGTACTGCTGCCGCTCGCTGGGGGTGCCCATCGCGGCCAGGGCGTCGGGGTTCGTCGCCACCCACCAGCCGGCGACGACCGCGACGGCGACGCACGCGAGCATGACACCGACCGTCCACCAGCGCAGCCGGTACAGGGCGGCCGGCAGCGAGAGCACGACGAACCGGCGGACGTCCCGCCAGGCCGGCTCGTGCGTGCCGGCGATCCGGGACCGGGCGCGGGCCAGCAGCTGGGACAGCCGGGCGACCGCGTCCGGGTCGGGCGCCGAGGACCGGATGGTCGAGAGGTCGGTCGCGGCGGCCTGGTAGAGCCGGACGAGCTCGTCCGCCTCGGCGCCGTCGAGGCCGCGCCGCCGGGACAGCTCGTCCAGGCGCGCCCAGGCGGGCTCGCGCACGGCGGAGAAGGCGTCCAGGTCCACGCCCGATACCCTGCCACACGAGGCCCGGCCCCGACCGGGTGACCTGGGGCGGGACGTCGGCGGAGGTGGGGCGTGCAGGACGAGGGCATCGTCATCGGCGAGGGCGTGCTGCTGGACGCGCGCCCGACCTCGTTCGCCACCCGGCTCGCCGGCGCGGTGATCGACCTGATCGCGCTCGGGCTGGTGGCGATCGCGGTGGCCTGGGTGCTCAGCCGGTTCGTGGCCGTCGCGCCGAGCCAGGACGTCCTGCAGATCACGTTCGTCGTGGTGATGGTGACGGTCCTGGTGGTCATCCCGACGACCGTGGACACGCTGACGCGCGGCCGGTCGCTCGGCAAGCTCGCCGTCGGCATCCGGGTGGTGCGCGACGACGGCGGTCCGATCCGGTTCCGGCAGGCGTTCGTCCGGGCGCTGGTCGGCATCCTGGAGCTGTGGCTGACCCTGGGGTCGGTCGCGCTCATCACCTCGCTGGTCAACCCGCAGGGCAAGCGGCTCGGCGACATCCTGGCCGGCACGTACGCCGTCCGGGTGCGCGGCCGCACCGAGAACCGCGCGGTCGTCGTCATGCCGCCGTTCCTCGCGCCCTGGGCGCAGCAGGCCGACGTGGCCCGGCTGCCCGACGGCCTCGCGCTGTCCGCCCGCCAGTTCCTCGGCCGCGCGCCCCGGCTGCACCCCGGCTCGCGGTATGCGCTCGGCCAGCAGCTGGCCGGGGAGGTCGCCCGGTACGTCGCGCCCGGGCCGCCCGCCGGGACCCACCCGGAGGCGTTCCTCGCCGCGGTGCTCGCGACCCGGCGGGACCGCGAGTACGCCGCGGCCACGCGCGCGGCCCAGCGCTCCGCGACCGAGGCCGTGACGCTGCACCGGCTGCCGCACGGCGTGCCGGACCCCAGCCGCTGAACCACCTCGTGGACGCCCCGGCGGCGGCCCCGGAACCCCTCGTACGGTGACGGCGCCGGGAGCAGCCGGCGCGGACACGACGAGGTGAGGCACGTGCAGGACCAGCTGGGAGCGGTGCTCGACCAGGTGCTGGCGCGGAACCCGGGGGAGCCCGAGTTCCACCAGGCGGTGCGGGAGGTGTTCGGCAGCCTGGGGCCCGTGCTGGAGCGGAACCCCCGGTACGTCGACGCGGCGGTGCTGGAGCGGCTGTGCGAGCCCGAGCGGCAGATCGTGTTCCGGGTGCCGTGGGTCGACGACGCCGGCCGCGTGCGGATCAACCGCGGGTTCCGGGTGCAGTTCAGCACCACGCTCGGCCCGTCGAAGGGCGGGCTGCGGTTCCACCCGTCGGTGAACCTCGGCATCGTGAAGTTCCTGGGTTTCGAGCAGGTCTTCAAGAACTCGCTCACCGGCATGCCGATCGGCGGCGGCAAGGGCGGCTCGGACTTCGACCCGCGCGGCCGCTCGGACGGCGAGGTGATGCGGTTCTGCCAGTCGTTCATGACGGAGCTGGCGCGGCACATCGGCGAGTACGTGGACGTGCCCGCGGGGGACATCGGCGTCGGCGGCCGGGAGATCGGCTACCTGTTCGGCCAGTACAAGCGCATGACCGGCCGGTACGAGTCGGGCGTGCTCACCGGCAAGGGCGTGACCTGGGGCGGCTCGCTGGTCCGCACCGAGGCGACCGGGTACGGGGCCGTGCTGTTCGTGCAGGAGATGCTGCGCGCGGCGAACCGGTCGCTGGACGGTCAGCGCGTGGTCGTGTCGGGCTCGGGCAACGTGGCGCTGTACGCGATCGAGAAGGCGCAGCAGCTCGGCGCCGACGTCGTCGCGTGCTCGGACTCCCGCGGCTACGTCGTCGACGACGCGGGTCTCGACCTGCCGCTGCTGCAGCAGGTGAAGACGGTCGAGCGCGGCTCGCTGGCGGACTACGCGGAGCGGCGCGGCGGCTCGTCGCGGTACGTGCCCGGCCGGCGGGTCTGGGAGGTCGGTGCGACGGTGGCGCTGCCGTGCGCGACGCAGAACGAGCTCGACGCCGACGACGCCCGCGCGCTGGTCGACTCGGGCCTGGTGGCCGTCGCCGAGGGCGCGAACATGCCGACGACCCCGGAGGCGGTCGCGGTGCTGCGCGAGGCCGGGGTGCTGTTCGGCCCGGGCAAGGCGGCCAACGCCGGCGGCGTGGCGACCTCCGCGCTGGAGATGCAACAGAACGCGAGCCGCGACTCCTGGTCGTTCGAGTACACCGAGCAGCGGCTCGCGACGATCATGCGGGACATCCACGACCGGTGCGCCACGACGGCGGACGAGTACGGCGCCCCGGGCGACTACGTCCTCGGCGCGAACGTGGCGGGCTTCCTCAAGGTCGCCGACGCGATGCTGGCCCTCGGCGTCGTCTGAGGCCTACGCCGCGCGCGCCGAGGTAGGACCGTTCCGCCGAGGTAGGACCGTCCTGGGTCCTATCTCGGCGCGCAGGTCCTATCTCGGCGAACCGTGGTGTCCGCGCCGGTCAGTCCCGGGCGCACTCCGCGGGGGCGCCCGCCGGGTCGTCGACCAGGCGGTGCAGGAGGCGGAGCAGGTCGTCCTGCTCGCCGGGGGCGAGCCGCGCGAGGAGCTCCTCCGCGTGCCGGCGCCGCTCGGCGTCCGCCTCGGCGAGCACGGCGCGGCCCTCGTCGGTCGCCGCCACGAGGGTCGCGCGCCGGTCGGTCGGGTCGGGCCGGCGCTCGACCAGGCCGGCGCGCTCGAGGTCGTCGACCAGCGACGTGACCGACCGCGGCACCACGTCGAGCGCGGCGGCCAGCGCGGTCTGCCGCTGCGGCTCCGCGCGCGCCACGACGCGCAGCAGCCGGTGCCGCGACGGCGTGAGGTCCACGCGCTCCCGGACGTCCCGCCGCATCGTGTGCAGGGCCCGGCGGAGCAGCCAGAACAGCTCGTCGCCGGGGTTGCCCGGGGCGGGGTGGTGGTGCGCGGGGGCGGGCGTGACGGGCGTCATGCGCCCACGATAGCGAGTTCCGCACATAGAGAGGTACCCTCTCTATCGGAATCGTCCCCCTGGAGGCCACATGTCCATGCACGGAGGAGGGGGCGGCGGACCGGCGATGTACCGGTCGTTCCGCCTCGACCCGTCCGTCGCCCGGCGTCGCATCACCCGCGACGTGCTGCGGCGCATCCTCGCCTTCGCCCGCCCCTACCGCGGGCTGCTCACCGTGTTCCTGGTCGTCGTCGCGCTCGACGCCGCCGTCGGCGCGGTCACGCCGCTGCTGTTCCGGCAGATCATCGACCACGGCATCGCGCAGGGCCGCACCGGGCTGGTGCTCGGGCTCGCCGGCGTCGTCGCGCTGCTCGCGGTCGTCTCGGCCGGGCTGACGCTCGCGTCCCGCTGGTTCTCCGCGCGGATCGGCGAGGGCCTGATCCTCGACCTGCGCACGCAGGTGTTCGACCACGTCCAGCGGATGCCGCTGGCGTTCTTCTCCCGCACGCAGACCGGCGCGCTCGTGCAGCGGCTCAACGGCGACGTGCTCGGCGCGCAGCAGGCGTTCACGTCGACGCTGTCGAACGTCGTGTCCAACGTGCTGACCGTCGTGCTGGTCATCGCCGCGATGCTGTCGCTGTCGTGGCAGATCACGCTGCTGTCCCTGGTGCTGCTGCCCGCGTTCGTGCTCCCGGTGCGCGCGATGGGCCGGCGGCTCGCGGGCGTGACGCAGGAGTCCTACACGCTCAACGCCGCGATGGGCCAGACGATGACCGAGCGGTTCAACGTCGCGGGCGCGCAGCTGGTGAAGCTGTACGGCCGGCCCGAGGACGAGACCGCGGAGTTCGCCTCCCGCGCCGCCCGGGTGCGGGACATCGGCATCACGTCCGCGATGTACGCCGCGGTGTTCCGGATCGGCCTCACGCTGATCGCCGCGGTGGCCGTCGCGATCGTCTACGGGCTGGGCGGTGTGCTCGCCATCCAGGGCTCGCTGACGGTCGGCGTGGTCGTCGCGCTGACGTCCTACCTGACGCGGCTGTACGGACCGATCACCGCGCTGTCGAACGTCCAGGTCGACGTGATGACGACGCTGGTGTCCTTCGAGCGGGTCCTCGAGGTGCTGGACCTGGAGCCGACCGTCGCGGACGCCCCCGAGGCGCGGCCGCTGCCCGCCGACCTCGCCACCACCGCGAGCGTCGAGCTGGACGACGTGTCGTTCCGGTACCCGGCCGCGTCGGAGGTGTCGCTCGCGTCGCTGGAGTCGGTCGCCCGGCTGCAGACCGAGGTGCCCGGCACGACGCTCGAGCACGTCTCGTTCACGGTGCCGCACGGCCACCTGGTCGCCCTCGTCGGGCCGTCCGGCGCGGGCAAGACCACGATCTCGGCGCTGGTCGCGCGGCTGTACGACGTCACGTCCGGCACCGTCCGCGTCGCCGGCCAGGACGTCCGCGAGGTCACCCAGGAGAGCCTCCGGGACGCCATCGGCATCGTGTCCCAGGACGCGCACCTGTTCCACGACACCATCCGCGCCAACCTGCTCTACGCCCGGCCCGGCGCGTCCGACGCCGAGCTGGAGCAGGCGCTGCGCCGCGCGCAGATCTGGGACCTGGTGTCCCGGCTGCCCGACGGCGTGGACACCGTCGTGGGGGACCGGGGCTACCGGCTCAGCGGCGGCGAGCGGCAGCGGCTGGCGATCGCCCGGCTGCTGCTCAAGGCCCCGCCGATCGTGGTGCTGGACGAGGCGACCGCGCACCTGGACTCCGAGTCGGAGGCCGCGGTGCAGCGGGCGCTGGCCGAGGCCCTGGTCGGCCGGACCGCGATCGTGATCGCGCACCGGCTGTCGACGATCCGCGAGGCGGACTCGATCGTGGTGCTCGACGGCGGGCGGGTGGCCGAGCAGGGCACGCACGCCGAGCTGCTCGCCGCGGGCGGGCTGTACGCGGAGCTGTACGAGACGCAGTACGCGACGGCGCGCTGAGGGCGGACGCCCGGCCGGCGTCGCGTCCCGGCCGGGCGAGGCGCCCCCGCCGGTCCCGCGCCTCAGATCAGGCCGAGGTGCCGCACCGCGTCCCGCTCCTCGGCGAGCTCCGCGACGGACGCGTCGATCCGCGCCCGCGAGAACGCGTCGACCTCCAGGTCGGGCACGATCCGCCACACCCCGTCGGCGGCGGTCACCGGGAACGAGCAGACCAGCCCCTCGGGCACCCCGTAGGACCCGTCCGACACCCGGCCGGCCGACGTCCAGTCGCCGGCCGGGGTGCCGCCGCGGCGCAGGTGGCCGTGGTCGATGATCGCGCTCACGGTCGAGGCGACCGACGACCCGCCGCGGGCGGCGATGATCGCGGCCCCGCGCTGGGCGACGGTGTCGATGAACGCGCCCTCGGCCCACTCCCGGTCGACGACCTCCAGCGCGGGTCGCCCGGCGACCAGCGCGTGCCGCAGGTCGGGGTACTGGGTGCGCGAGTGGTTGCCCCACACGGTGACGCGGGTGATCTCCCGCGGGTTCACGCCGGTGCGCAGCGCGAGCTGGGCGAGCGCGCGTTTGTGGTCCAGCCGGGTCAGGGCGGTGAACCGGTCGCCCGGCACGTCCGGCGCGTGCGCGGCCGCGATCATCGCGTTCGTGTTGGCCGGGTTGCCGATCACGAGCACCCGGATGCCGTCCGCGGCGACGTCGTTGATCGCCGCGCCCTGGGCGCGGAAGATCCCCGCGTTGGCCTCCAGCAGGTCGGCGCGCTCCATCCCGGCGGTCCGCGGCTGCGCGCCGACCAGGATCGCGATGTCCGCGCCGTCGAACGCGGCCCGCGGGTCGGCGGTGACGTCCACGTCGACCAGGAGCGGCGAGGCGACGTCCTGCAGCTCCAGCGCGACGCCGTGCGCGGCGTGCAGCGCCTCGGGCCGCTCGAGCATCCGCACCCGGACCGGCGTGTCCGGGCCGAGCAGCTCCCCGCTCGCGACCCGGAACATCAGCGAGTAGCCGATCTGGCCGGCGGCGCCGGACAGCGTGAGGGTGACGGCGGGACGGGGCACGGGAGACTCCTGGTGGGTCGGCGTCAGGGGCGGGGCGTCGGCGTCAGGAGCGTCGGCCGCGACGGTCCGCCGTCGACGGTAGGCGCGGTCCCCGCGCAGTTCAAGGGCGGTGCCGCCGTGTCGCCCCGCCGGTCGAGGGGCGTCAGGCCCCGGCGACCGCCACCGCGTGCTCGGCGGCGTCGTCGGCCACGAACCGCACGAGCCGGTCGGCCTCCGGCAGCACCGCCCGCCGCTCCGCCGCGGTCCACCGCCGCAGCGGGGTGACGGTCAGCGTCGCGCGCTCCCGGCGGGCCCGCGGCGCGCCGGCCGGCCAGGGGAGGCGCTCGCGCCGCACGGCCCAGGAGCCGGCCACCAGCCCGTCGAGCAGCACCGTCCCCGGCGGCATCCCGTTGCGGCTCGCCAGCGCCGGGCGGATCGCCGGCGGGATCACGCGGCTGCGGTCGTCGTGGCTCAGCAGCAGGTTCTCGAAGTCCGGCAGCAGCCGCACGGGGGCCGGGGCGTCCTCGGGCGGGCGCGGGGCGTCGGGGAGGTCGAGCAGGACCCGGGGCCGGCCCGACGCCGGGTCGACGTGCACGAGCTCGACGAGCTCCGGCCGCAGCCGGTCGACGACCGGCGCGAGCCGGGTGAGGCCCGACCACTGCTGCACGTCCGCGACGGCGGCGGGGCCGTAGGCGGCGAGGTAGCGGCGGACCAGGGCGGCGAGGGCGGCGACGCGCTCCTCGTCCCCCGGGTCCGCGCCCGGCCCGTCGACGCCGAACCACGCCCACGCGGTCGTCCAGGTGGTCGGCATGCTGCGCCCCCAGACCCCGCGCGGGGTCACCTGCACCAGCGGCAGCACCCCGCGCGCGCCGAGGGCGAGCGCCCCCGGGTCGAGGTCGGGCCAGGTCGCCGCCAGCCGTGCCCCGAGGTCGCGCGCGGTCAGCGGACCGTCGGCGAGCGCGTCCAGCGCGGCGGTGCGCAGGTCGTCGAGGTCGACCTGGCGCAGCGTCGGCGCCGCGGAGACGTTGGCGGTGAGGTGCCGGCGCAGCGTGGGTGCCAGGAGCGGCCACAGCGCCAGCGCGTCGTCGGCGGTCACCAGGTGCACCGTGTCGCGCAGCAGCGCCAGGCGGGCCACCCGGCGGTCGGTCATCGCGTCGGCCAGGTCGGCGTGCGCGAGGCCGGCGACCCGCGCGTGCAGCGCCAGGTAGGCGGACGACGGGTTCTGCGACTGCAGGGCCACCAGGTGCCGTACGACGTCGACCGCCGGGGCGTCCGTGCGGTCGAGCAGGTGCTGCCGCGCGAGCAGCGCGCGCCCGAGCCCGCGCGTGGTGATCGTGCCGCCGCCCGCGAGGTCCCCGTCACCCGTCACGGTGCCGAGGCTACGCGCGCGCCCCGACACGTCGGCCACCGCTCTCAGTGGAAGGTTGTGACGGACACGCCAGCGGCGTGTCCGTCACAACCTTCCACTGTCGGGTGTGCAGCAGGGTCGCCCGGCCGTCCTAGAGCCGGCCCGCGGCCTTGAGGGCCAGGTACGCGTCGGCGAGGCGCGGGGCCAGGTCGTCGGGCAGCGCGTCGACCACCTCCACCCCGTGGCTCCGCAGCCGCTGCGCGACCGCCGCCCGCTCGAGCTCGGTCCGCTCGGCCGCCGCGGCGTCGAACAGGGCCGCGACGTCCTCCCGCCCGGTGCGCAGCCGCTCGACCTCGGGGTCCCGCACCGACGCGAGCACCACCTGGTGCCGGGACGCGAGCTGGTCGACGACGCGGAGCAGCCCGTTCTCGACGGCCGCGGGCTCGAGGGCGGACAGCAGCACGACCAGCGCCCGCTGGGACAGCCGCTCCTGCACCTGGGCGACGACGCCGGGCCAGTCGGCCTCGACCAGCGAGGGCTCGACGTCGGCGAGCGCGTCCGCGACCGCGGGCATCAGCCGCGGCCCGGACGCGCCGGCCACCCGGGCCCGCACCGTCCGGTCGTACGCGAGGAGCTCGACCCGGTCGCCCGCCCGCGAGGCCAGCGCGGCGAGCAGCAGCGCCGCCTCGACCGACGGCTCCAGGCGCGGCTCCTCGCCGGTGCGCGCGGCGCTGGTGCGCGAGGTGTCGAGCACGATCAGCACCCGGCGGTCGCGCTCGGGACGCCAGGTGCGGACCACGACGTCGTTCCGCCGGGCGCTGGCCCGCCAGTCGATGGAGCGCACGTCGTCGCCGATCACGTACTCGCGCAGCGAGTCGAACTCGGTGCCCTGCCCGCGGACCTGCACCGCGGCGCGGCCGTCCATCTCGCGGAGCCGGGCGAGCCGGCTGGGCAGGTGCCGGCGGGACGCGAACTCCGGCAGCACCCGCTGGGTGCCGGGCACGGCGATCGACGCCTGCCGGGCCGCGAGCCCGAGCGGGCCGGCCGCCCGGATGGTGACCCGGTCGGCGCGCAGGTCTCCGCGGCGGCTCGGGCGCAGGCCGGTGTCGACGCGGCGCGACTCCCCGGGCGGCAGGTCGACCCGGTGCCGGTTGCCGACCGCGCCGGCCGAGGGCGGCCACGCGTCCCGGACCAGGGCGCGCAGCCGCCGGGCGCCGGTGTGCGTGAGGGTGAGCCGGGACCGCGCGGGCTCGTGCAGCCGGACCGCGCCGGTGACCTCGCGGCGGATCGCCACGGCGCGCGGCGAGGCCGCCAGGGCGACGTCGAGCACGCACAGCAGCACGACCAGCACCGCCCAGGCCAGCACCGTGCCGGGCACGGGCCAGAGCAGCACCGGCAGCGCGCCGACCGCGGTCAGCGCGACCGCGCGCCAGGTGATCGCCACGCCGCGGGCCTCAGCGGGGGACCGGCACGGACGCGAGCACGGTGTCGAGCACCGACTCCGCCGTCACGCCCTCGAGCTCGGCCTCCGCGCGCAGCTGCACGCGGTGCCGCAGCGTCGGGTGCGCGAGCGCCTTCACGTCGTCCGGGGTCACGTACGACCGGCCCTGCAGCCAGGCCCACGCCCGCGCCGTCGCGAGCAGCGCGGTGGCGCCGCGGGGGGACACGCCGAGGGACAGCGACGGCGACTGCCGGGTGCCGCGCACCACGTCGACGACGTAGCCGAGCACCTCGGGCGCGACCTGCACCCGCGCGACCTCCTCGCGGGCGCGCTCCAGCACGTCCTTGCCGGCGACGGGGCGCACGCCCGCGCGGGCGAGGTCGCGGGGGTCGAAGCCGGCCGCGTGCCGCGCGAGCACCTCGATCTCCTCGTGCCGCTCGGGCAGCGGGAGGGTCAGCTTGAGCAGGAACCGGTCGAGCTGCGCCTCGGGCAGCGGGTAGGTGCCCTCGTACTCGACCGGGTTCTGCGTGGCGATGACGACGAACGGCGAGGGCAGCGGGCGCGGGGTGCCGTCGACCGAGACCTGGCGCTCCTCCATGGCCTCGAGCAGCGACGCCTGGGTCTTGGGCGGCGTGCGGTTGATCTCGTCGGCGAGCATGAGGTTGGTGAACACCGGGCCCTCGCGGAACGAGAACTCGGCGGTCCGCGCGTCGTAGACCAGCGAGCCGGTCACGTCGCCGGGCATGAGGTCCGGCGTGAACTGCACGCGCTTGGTGTCGAGGTCCAGGGCCGTCGACAGCGTGCGGACGAGCAGCGTCTTCGCGACGCCGGGCACGCCCTCGAGCAGCACGTGGCCGCGGCAGAGCAGCGCGATCACCAGGCCCGTGACGGCGGCGTCCTGGCCGACGACCGCGCGGCCGACCTCGGTCCGGACCGCGCCGAGCGCCTCGCGCAGCTCCGGGGACGGCTCCGGGACGGCCGGGGCCGCGGGGGCGGGGGGCGCCGGGGGAGCGGCGGCGGCGGCCGGTGCGGCGGGCGCGGGCTGCTGCGCCCACGCGGGCTGCTGCGCCTCCCAGGCGGGCTGCGCGGGTCCCGGCGCGGGCGGCGTCGCGGGCTGCTCGGGCCCGGCGGGCTGCGGGGCGGGGTACCCGGCGGGCGTGCCGCCCTGCGGCCACGGGTTCGGGGCGGGGTGGTCGGTCACGTGGGGTGAACCTCGCTCTCGAGCTGGTCGAGCCGGCGGGCCAGGTGCTCCAGGCCCGCGTCTGACGTGGGGGGTGGTCCGTACAGCAGGTCGCGGACGTCGGCCTCGTCCCGGCGCGCGGCCCGCGCGACCGCGGTGACGACGTCGGGCGCGGCGGCGGACCGCGGGACGCCCAGCCGGCGGGCCAGCCGGGCGGCGGTGCCGGCTCGCAGGGAGGCGGCGGCGTGCCCGTACGACCGGGACGTCCGGTAGAGGCGGGCCCGCCCGCGGGTGGTCTCGGCGGGGCGGACGACGACCGGGAGCCGCTCGGCGACGACCCGGCCGAGCCGGCGGCCGCGCCACAGCGCGATGGCGACGACCACCAGGAGGGCCTGCAGCAGCAGCACCCGGGCGACCGGGGGCAGCAGGTCGCCGAGGCCGGGGCCGCCGGCCGCCTCGTCGGCGCCGAGGTCGCCGGCGGACGGCACGTACCAGACGAGCTCCGCGTTCCGGCCGAGCGTCCGCAGCGCCAGCGCGGCGTTGCCCTCGTCCGTCACCCGGGCGTTGGTGATCAGCCCGGCGTCGCCCAGGACGGTGACCCGGCGGCCGTCCGCCTCGGACGTCGCGTACAGGAAGGCCTGCGGGGAGCTGTCGGGCACCGGGAAGCAGAGGGTGGCGCCCGCCGGGGCGCTCTCGCCGAGCGGCGTGACGCCGGCGCCGGTCGCCGAGACGGTGCCGGCGGCAGCGGCGTCCGGGTCCGCGCAGGAGGCGGCGACGGACGCGGGCTCCGCGCCGCCCGACCAGCCGGTGGTCAGGCCCGGGACGGTCCGGTCGACGAGGTAGGAGGGGTCGAGCAGCACGAGGTCCGCGGCGGTCCCGGCCAGGGCCGTGAGCTGGTCGCCGGACAGCAGCCAGTCGGACGTGACCAGCAGCGTCGTGCCGGCCTCCGCGGCGGCGACCGCCGCGCCCGCGGAGCGCACGTAGGTGATCCCGACGCCCTGGTCGCGCAGCACCTCGGCGAGCGCCATCGCGCCGTTCTCCCGCGGGTTGTCCGGCGCGAGGGCCGTGGCGGAGCGGGTGGGGGCGGGCAGCAGCGCGGCGAGCACCCCGATCCCGAGCACGACCGCGACGGCCACGAGCCAGCGCACCCGGCGCCAGCGCGCGCCCGCGCGGGTCCGGGCGGTCGTGCCGTCGCCGAGGACGACGCTGTCGGCGCGGTCCGGGCCGGTCGGCGTGCGGGTCGTCGCCGGCGCGGTCACGCGTCCACCCCCGCGACGGCGAGCCCGGCGGGCAGGGTCGGCCGGGTCGCCGCGACGCGCGCGTCCAGCTCGCGCAGCGCGGCGTCGTCCTCGGCGCGCGGGATGCGCTCGCCGTAGACGACGTCGTCGAACAGCCGCCCGGCGACGCGTAGGTCCACCGCGTGCGCGGGCAGCCGGAGACCGGCGGCCTCGACGGCCTCGTGCGCGGTCCGCCCGGGCTGCTCCTCGAGCACGGCGCGCTCCTCGAGCGACCGCACCACGGCCCGGAACCGGTCGGCGACGGCCGCGGCCCAGTCGCCGCGCGCGGCGGCGGCGTCGGCGGCGGCCCGCAGCTCCGCGGCCGTGCGCCGGTCGTCGGCGTCGAGCACGCCCCGCGCCCCCGCGACCCGCCGGCTGCGGCGCACCGGGCCGGTGACGAGGAACGCCACCGTCACGAGCACCGCCAGCCCGGCCAGGACCGCCAGGAGCGTGCCGACGTCGCCGATCGGCAGGCCGTCGGCGCCGTCGAACAGCCGGCCGAGCCAGTCCAGGAACCGCTGCAGCAGGCTGGGCTGCTGGTGGTAGACCGGGTCGGCGAGCTCCTGCTCGAGCCAGCGGCGCGCCTGCTCGGCGTCCGGGACGACGGGCACGGTCACCGGCCGGCGCCCTCCGCGGCCCGGGCCAGCTCGACGTCCAGGCCCTCGCGGCGCATCCGGACGTCGATGTAGGCGAGCGCGATGACGCCGGCCATGAAGACGGTCGTGATCGTGGTCGCGATCGCGGTGCCGATCGCGGTGAGCGCGATGGACGGCCCGCTGGTCATCAGCGGGTCGTTCAGCACGAGCTGGGAGATCAGCGTGACCGGCACGACGACGATCTGCGCGATGATCCCGACGAGGATCGACACCAGCAGGTACAGGCCGAGCAGGCGCCAGAAGGACCCGCGGGTCAGCCGCCACGCGCGGGCCACGGAGGCCCAGAACCCGCCGCCCTCGAGCATGATCGCCGCGGGGGCGAGCAGCGTGCGGATGGTCACCCAGAACCCGCCGACCACGGCGACGGCCGCCGCCAGCAGGGCGGCCAGCACGGTGAGCCCCACGCTGTCGCCGGCCGTCCCGACGAGGACCACGAGGCCGACCAGCGCCGCCACCGCGACGGACGTCGCCAGGCCGAGCAGCAGGCTGAAGCCGATGACCCAGACGATGCGCTTGCCCTGGCCGCGCACGACGTCGCGGGCCGAGATCCGCTGGCCGATCACCGAGCGGCTCACCGACAGGATGAGCAGGCCGGTGAGGATCGTGGTGGCCAGCGCGGTGAGCGGGATGCTCGCCACGCTCGCGAGCGAGGTGCCGAACGAGTCGCCCAGCAGCTCGGTGTCCGCGGTGGTGAGGCCGGCGCTGCCGGTGAACAGGTCGTTGACGGCACCGGCGAACATGCCGGCCAGGTACCACTGGACCAGCGCGCCGATCGCGGTGGCGACCGCGACGACGACGGCCGTGAGGCCGAACATCGTCGCGGGGTTGTGCCGGATCGCGCGGAACGCGCCGTCGAAGATCTCCCAGATGCTCAGCGGGCGCAGCGGGATGATCCCGGGCTGCGCGGCCGCCGGCTGGTAGGGCGTCGCGCCCCAGCCGTACGGGGCGGCGCCGGGCTGCTGGCCGTACCCCTGCGGGCCCTGGCCGGGCGCCACGGGGTAGCCGGGCTGCTGGCCGTAGCCCTGCTGCCCGTAGCCCTGCTGGCCGTACCCCGGCGCGGGCGCCTGCCCGGGCGGGGTCGGGTAGCCGGGCTGCTGCCCGTACCCCGGCTGCTGCCCGTACCCGGGCGGGGTCGGACCGGCCGGGCCGGCACCCGGCTGCCCGGCGGCGTCACCCGGTCGGCCGCCACCCGGGTGGGTGCCCGGGTCGCCCCACGGGTTCGCGGGGCGCGCGCCCGCGGCGGGGTCCGTGGGCGGCTGCCACCCCGCGGGGGCGTACTGCCCGTACCGGGGCGCGGGCCGCTGGTCCTCGTCCTGCCGCGGCGCGTCCTCGGGGCGGCCCTCGTCGTGAGGCGTGCTCATCGTGCTCCTCGGGTCGCGGCGGGGTGCGCCGGGACCCCCGTCGGGGGCGCCGGGCGCTGCTGACGGCCATCGTGCCACGTCAGGTCCGGGTGCGGGCCGCTGCTCCGTCCGGAGGTCCCGCGCCGGTGGTGCCCCGGTGCGGGCCGCCGTGATGCGATCATGTGCAGATGAAGGGACGCGTTCTCGTGGTCGACGACGACACCGCCCTGTCCGAGATGATCGGCATCGTCCTGCGGTCGGAGGGGTTCGAGCCGGTCTTCTGCGCGGACGGGGACGAGGCCCTGGAGGCCTTCCGGTCCACGCAGCCGGACCTCGTGCTGCTCGACCTCATGCTCCCGGGCAAGGACGGCACCGAGGTGTGCCGGCTGATCCGGGCGGAGTCGGGCGTGCCGATCGTCATGCTGACGGCCAAGGCCGACACGGTCGACGTGGTCCTCGGGCTGGAGTCCGGCGCCGACGACTACATCGCCAAGCCGTTCAAGCCGAAGGAGCTGATCGCCCGCGTGCGCGCGCGGCTGCGCCGCAGCGACGAGCCGGCCCCCGAGCACCTGCGCATCGGCGACCTGTCGATCGACGTGACCGGGCACCGCGTCACCCGCGACGGCGCGCCGATCTCCCTCACGCCCCTGGAGTTCGACCTGCTGGTCGCGCTCGCCCGCAAGCCGTGGCAGGTGTTCACCCGCGAGGTGCTGCTCGAGCGCGTGTGGGGCTACCGGCACGCCGCCGACACCCGGCTGGTCAACGTCCACGTCCAGCGGCTGCGGTCCAAGATCGAGGCCGACCCCGAGCGTCCCGAGATCGTCGTGACCGTGCGCGGCGTCGGCTACAAGGCGGGCGCGACGCCCCCGTGACCGGTTCCCCCCGCGGCGGCGTCGCCGGGCGGGCGGCGCGCGCGTGGCGGCTCGCCACGGTGCGGGCCGGGGCCCGCGCGCGCCGGATGGTCCGCGCCTGGCGCGGGTCGCTGCAGGCGCGGGTCCTGACGCTCACCCTCGTGGTCGGGCTGCTCGCGCTCGCGGTGCTCGGCGGCTACCTGTCCGTCAGCGTGCGGGACGGCCTGTTCACGCAGCGCGTGGACCAGGTGCTCGCGGAGTCGGCGCGCAGCGCCGCCCAGGCCCAGGAGACCTTCGACGCCTCGACGGCGACCACGGCGCCCGAGGTCCAGCTCCTGCTCAACGACATGGTGCGCGCGCTGCGCTCCGGCGGGTCGGGGGAGCGCGAGGTGTTCATCCTGCGCACCCGCGGCCAGCAGCAGCCGATCCTGGTCACCAGCGCGGTGACCGAGTCGACGCTCGTCGGCCTGGTCTCGGAGCCGCTGCGCACCGCCACCGCCGAGGGCGAGGGGCAGCGCTGGGAGTCGGTCGCGTGGCCCGCGACGTCGACCGACACCGGCCGGGTGGAGCCCGGCGTCATGGTGGGACAGCTCGTCACCGTGCCCGCGGCGGGGTCCTACGAGCTGTACTTCCTGTACTCGCTGCAGGCCGAGCAGGACCGGCTGGAGTTCCTGCAGAGCGTCCTCGGCATCGGCGCCGTGGCGCTGGTCGGGCTGCTGGTGTCGATGACCTGGCTGGTGACCCGGCAGGTCGTCCGCCCGGTCCGCCAGGCCGCGCACGTCGCGGAGCGGATCGCCGACGGCAGCCTCACCGAGCGGATGCCGGTGCGCGGCGAGGACGAGATGGCCCGGCTCGGCCGGTCGTTCAACGAGATGGCGGAGAGCCTCCAGGACCAGATCGACCGCATGGAGCACCTGTCCGCGATGCAGCGCCGGTTCGTCTCGGACGTGTCCCACGAGCTGCGCACGCCGCTGACCACGGTGCGGATGGCCGGCGAGATGATCTACGAGTCGCGCGACGAGTTCGACCCGGTGGTGCGCCGGTCCGCCGAGCTGCTGCAGCAGCAGCTCGACCGGTTCGAGGACCTGCTGGGCGACCTGCTCGAGATCAGCCGGTTCGACGCGGGGGCCGCGGTCCTGGACGCCGAGGCCCGCGACCTGCGCGACGTCGTCGCGGCGGCGGTCGACCAGGCCGTGCCGCTCGCCGGCGCGAAGGGCTCCTGGCTCTCGGTGACCCAGCCCGAGGCGCCGTGCGTCGCCGACGTCGACCCGCGGCGGGTCGAGCGGGTGCTGCGGAACCTGCTGGTCAACGCCATCGAGCACGCCGAGGGCAGCGACGTCGAGGTCACGGTCGGCGCGGACGACCGCGCGGTCGCCGTGACCGTCCGGGACCGCGGCGTGGGCATGACCCGGGACGAGGCGGCCCACGTGTTCGACCGGTTCTGGCGGGCCGACCCCGCCCGCGCGCGCACGACCGGCGGCACGGGGCTCGGCCTCGCGATCTCGCTGGAGGACGCGCACCTGCACGGCGGCTGGCTGGAGGCGTGGGGCCGGCCCCGGCAGGGCGCGTGCTTCCGGCTCACGCTGCCCCGGCGCGCCGGGATCACCCTGGAGTCCTCGCCGCTGCCGCTCGAGCCGCCGGCGGAGCCCGACCGGCCCGTCGCACGCGAGCGCGACGTCGACCGTCCCGACCCCGCGGCGCTGCCGGACCTGCCGCCGACCACCGGGTCGTTCGACGTGGTCGAGCGCGCGCGGGAGGCGCAGCGTGCGGTGGCGCGCCGGCGCGAGCAGGAGCGGGCCGGGGCGCCCGGGACGCCGGACGGGGCGTCCGACGGGGCGCCGGACGCCGTGCAGCCGGCGTCCCGGCGGCCGGACGCCGGGACGCCCCACGACCCCGAGCCCGCCCGTCGCGGCGGCCCCGACCGACCGGGGGAGACCCGATGACCGCGCCGTCCCGTCCCCGCGCCGGGTCCGTCGCCCGGTGCCGCCCCGCCGGGCGCCGCGCGGGTGCCGCCGCCCTGCTCGCCGTCGTGCTGGCCGCACTGTCCGCGTGCGTCGGCATCCCGACGTCCGGGCCGGTCGGCGTCGGCGTCGAGGGTGTCACCGACCAGGGCGTCGTCGAGCCGCTGGGCGACCCGCCGCCGCAGGACGGCGCGCCCGAGGACATCGTGCGGGGGTTCCTCGGCGCGAGCGCCGCGGGCTTCAGCCGCGCCTCCGCGTCCGCCGACGCGACCGACGACTTCCGCAACGCCCGCGAGTACCTGTCCGGCGAGACCCGGCGGTCGTGGAGCCCGCGGGACCGCGTGGTGGTGTACGCGACCGCGTCGAGCCCCGACATCGAGCTGGTCGGGGAGTCCCAGGTGCAGGTGGACGTGCGGGTCGCCGCCCGGGTGGACGCCGACGGGCGGTACGCCCAGGCGGGGCCGGACGCGAAGGAGTCGCTGACCTTCGACCTCGTGCAGGACAGCGAGGGGCAGTGGCGCATCTCCGGCCTGGAGGACGGCGTGGTGCTCTCCGAGCCGAACTTCGAGGCGATCTACCGGTCCGCGACCCTGTACTTCCTGTCCCAGGACGAGCAGTTCCTGGTCCCGGAGACCCGGTGGTTCCCGGTGCGCAACCTGGCGACGTCGATCGTCCGCGCGATCATCGCCGGCCCGTCGGGGTGGCTGCGGGACGCCGTGCGCAGCGCGGTCCCCGAGGGCGCCGTGCTGCAGCCGGACGCGGTGTCCGTCGACGCGGACGGCGTCGCGACCGTCAGCCTCGGCGCGGGCGGCCTGCCGACCGAGCCGGACGAGCGCGCCCGGATGCAGGCGCAGCTGGAGGCGTCCCTGCGGATCGCGCGCGTGCGCACCGTGGAGGTGAGCGCGGGCGGCGTGGCGATGGGCACCGAGGCGGCGGAGCTGGAGCGCGGGCAGGACTGGGGCGGGGCGCTGGAGGCGCTCCAGGACGGCACGCTCGTGCAGATGTCCGCGGGCGAGCTCGAGCCCGTCGAGGGGGTCGCACCGCTCGCCGGGCTGGACGCGCGGGACCCCGCCCGCGACGGGTCCGGCGACCTCCGGGTCATGCTCTCGGGGCCCGACCGGCTGGTGACCGTCCCGACGGCCACCGCCTCGTCCGTCGGGCTGCTCCAGGCCCCCGCGCTGGTCGCGCCGTCGGTCGACCGGCTCGGCTGGGTGTGGACCGCGTCGCCCTCCGCGAGCGGGCAGCTGCTCGCCGTCGACGACCGCGGCACCGTCGTCGACGTCGCCGCCGAGTGGTTGCAGGACCGGGCGGTGCGGTCCGTCCGCGTCGCCCGGGACGCCACCCGGGTGGCCGTGGTGTCGTCGGGGTCCGACGGCGTGCGGGTCGACGTGGCCTCCGTGGTGCGCGACGACTCCGGGACGCCCCAGGTGCTCGGCGAGGCGTCGCGCACCGGGGTGAGTCTCACCGACGCCACCCGCGTGGTCTGGGTCGACGAGTCGACGCTCGGCGTGCTCGGGCGGTCCGGCAGCACCACCACCGCGGTCTACCACCTGGTCCCGCTCGCCGGGGAGGTGCAGACGCGCCCGGCGCTCGCGGACGCGGTGGACATCGCCGGCGGCAAGGGCGACAGCGCGCTGTACCTGGCGACGGCCGAGGGCGAGCTGTTCGCACGCGCGGGGTCGAGCTGGGCCTCGGTCGGGTCGGGCGTGCGGGACCCGTCCTTCGCGGGCTGACCCGGCGCCGGGCCGCGGCGTCCGGCGGCGTCCCGGGGCACCGGGACGTCCACAGGGGCCGGCGGCGCGCGCCCGGTGCCCCGGCTGGGGACGGGGCCCGCGCCCGCCGGGGCCGCGGCGCGAGGCTGGTCCCGTGCCGACCACCACCGCGCAGGGCGGCTCGCCCGGGCGCGCCGCCCGCGAGCTCCTCGACCTCGTCCTCCCCGTGACCTGCGCCGGCTGCGGCGTCCCCGGCCGGCCGCTGTGCCCCGGCTGCCTGCACGCGTTCGCCGGGCCGCCCCGGCGGTGCGAGCGCGCGGCGGGTCGGCTCGACCGGATGGACGGCACGACCGTGCCGGTGTGGGCGCTCGCGGAGAACGACGGCGTCGTGCGGCGGGCGGTCGTCGGGTGGAAGGACCGGGGGCGGGCGGACGTGACGCCGTGGTTCGGGGCGGTGCTGCGCCGGGCGGGCCCGGCCGTGCGCCGCGCCCTCCCGGACGGGGTGGCCGGCGGCGCGCCGGTGCCCCTGCTGGTCGTGCCCGCGCCGGCGTCGCCCCGGGGCCGGGCGCGCCGCGGGGAGGACCTCGTGGGGGCGCTGGCGCGCGCGGCGGCCGCGGGGCTCGGCGGTGCCGTCGCGCTGCCCGCGCTGCGCCTCGCCGGGGCGGGTCGGGACCAGGTCGGGCTCGGCGTCCGGGGGCGCGCGGCGAACCTCGCCGGCCGGGTCCGGGTCCGGCCGCGGGCGCGCGCCGCGCTGGCCGGTGCCCGCGTCCTCCTGGTCGACGACGTGCTGACGACGGGCGCCACGCTGGCGGCCTGCCGGTCGGCGCTGGAGGCCGCGGGGGCGCAGGTCGTCGGCGCGACGGTGCTGGCCGTCACCCGTCCGCCGGGTTCGCCGACCGGCTGGTTGGAAGCCTCGGCCGACCCGGGCTAGCGTGGTCCCACAGCACCGGGAGGCGACGTCGTCCCCCGGTACCGGGACTCGACGGGCGTGCCCGCACGAGGAGGTGGTGCCGCAGACCAGCGCCCCGCGAGGGCGCTCCGAGCATGCTGCCGGGCGGGCACCGACCCGCCCCCGGACCTCCAGGAGGTACCCCATGGAGATCGTCGTCGCCGGCCGCCACACCGACGTCCCCGAGCGTTTCCGTCAGCACGTGACGGACAAGCTCGCCAGGCTCGAGCAGCTCGCCCCCCGGGCGCAGCGCATCGACGTCGAGGTGACCCACGAGCCCAACCCCCGGCAGGCCGCGGCCGCCGAGCGGGTCGAGCTGACCGTGGTGGGCAAGGGACCGGTGATCCGTGCCGAGGCGTGCGCGGACGACCGGTACGGGGCCTTCGACCTGGCGATCGACAAGCTCGCGGAGCGCCTCCGCCGGGCCCGCGACCGGCGCAAGAGCCACCGCGGCAAGGTCCCCACGCCGGTGAGCGACCCGCTGCCGCCGCTCGAGGACCTGGAGCCCGAGCCCGCCGCGCCCGAGCCCTCCGAGGACGGGGTCGTGGAGACCACGCTCGGCGACTCGCCCGTCGTCATCCGCGAGAAGGTGCACGTCGCCCAGCCGATGACGATCGACGACGCGCTCTACGAGATGGAGCTCGTCGGCCACGACTTCTTCCTGTTCGTCGACGCCGAGACGGCGCAGCCGTCCGTCGCGTACCGCCGGCGCGGCTGGAGCTACGGGATCATCAAGCTCGACGCCGCGGTGACCAGCATCGGCGCGGGCGAGCGCGCGGCCGCCGCGCCGCAGGCCGGGGGCGTCGCCGCCCCCGCGGGGGCCGCCGCGCAGCGCTGACGCCCGGCACCGCCCGCAGCACCACCGCACCGCGCCCGCCGACGACCCTCCGGTCGGCGGGCGCGGTCGTGCGCGCCGGGCGGGTGCGGGGTCGCCGCGGCGGGCGTGAGGTCGTCACGAGCCGACGAGGTCGGCACTCATTCGTGACGACCTCACGAGCTTGTGACGACCTCACCAGCGTGTGACGACCTCACCAGCGTGTGACGACCTCACGAGCGTGTGACGACCTCGTCGCGGGGACGACCTCGCAGCCGGCGCCCTCGGTCACCCGCGGCGCGTGTCGGTGGGGGGCGGCACGATGGGGCGATGGCCACCAGCACCGACGCCGCGCCGACCGCCGCCGTCCCGCCCGCGGCCCTGTCTCTTCTCCCCATCTGACGCTTCCGCCGAAGGCCGTGGAGTGTCGATCTCGGTGGTCGCCGTCTCCTTCCCACGGGGGGGGGGGTGGGGTG